>JAFYVX010000100.1 GCA_017558255.1 Bacteroidaceae bacterium | reverse complement strand
TGCTGAGCAGTCGGCATCGGTGTGCATGATCTTCTTTGTCTCGTGGAACATCTTCATCTCCTCCTTGGTGTAGCCGTTGTCGGTGAACACATCAATCTGGGGGATTACGTTGAAGGCCAACTGGTATGCGAACTTCTCCACTGTGGGCTTCTCGCCTGCCAATACCTGACGATACTGCTCGAAAAGTTCTGCCATGGCTGCAGCACCTGCACCGCTGGCAGCCTGATAGCTTGCAACATGGATGCGGCGGATGTGGCTGATGTTCTCCAGAGCCTGAAGGGCCACAACCATCATGATGGTGGTACAGTTGGGGTTGGCAATGATGCCGCGGGGACGATCCAGTGCGTCCTTAGCGTTGCACTCGGGAACTACCAGGGGTACATCCTCGTCCATACGGAAGGCACTTGAATTGTCAATCATTACGGCACCGTGCTTGGTGATGGTCTCGGCAAACTCCTTGCTTGTGCCGCCACCAGCGCTGGTGAATGCAATGTCCACACCCTTGAAGTCGTCGTTATGCTGAAGGAGTTTTACCTCTATCTCCTTGCCACGGAATGTATATTTGGTTCCGGCGCTACGCTCGCTGCCGAAAAGCAATAGTTCATCTATGGGAAAATTTCTTTCGTCCAATACGCGGAGAAACTCTTGGCCAACGGCACCGCTGGCACCAACAATTGCTACTCTCATAGTCTTGTTCTTGTCTGTAATTTTATACTGATATTGTATGTTCTCTTGTCTTTATGAATGCTTCTTGCGAGGATACTTGAGCATCCTGTAAGAAATTCGGTGCAAAAATACGGAAAAATATTATAAATGAGGTGTGCCGTTGTCAAGAAATAGCATAAAATACATTATCTTTGCACGAAATTATACCCAATATGCATCAGATACTGACAATTTTGCAAATGCCTTTGGCCTTGGTGACAGACCCGACATGGGTGTTCTTTGTCGTACTGATGATTATCCTGTTTTCTCCCATCCTCTTGCGCCGATTGCGCACACCGCACATCATAGGTCTTATCTTGGCCGGAGTGATGATAGGCCAGCATGGTTTCAATGTCATAGAGAGGGACAGGAGTTTTGAGATCTTCGGCCAGGTGGGAATATACTTCATCATGTTCCTTGCAGCCTTGGAGATGAACATGGGTAGCGTGCAGCAATATGGGCGAAAGGGTCTGCTGTTCGGCATCACCACTTATCTCATCCCGTTCGTTTCCGGATTTCTCGCGGCCCACTATATTCTTGGATTCGGTGCCACAACATCAGTCCTGTTCAGCTGTATCCTTGCCTCCCACACTCTGATAACCTATCCCATAGTGGGTCGTTTCGGCCTGACGCGCCATCCGGTGGTTATTGTCTCGGTGGTGGCCACTGCAGTTGCCCTGTTCGTTGCCCTGCTTGTGCTGGCCATCATAATCGGTACTCTGCAGGAGACCAATGCGATGTACTGGGTGTTCTTTGCCTTGAAGTGCATCGTGTATGGCGGATTCATCATCTACGCCTATCCCAAGATAGGGCGCTGGTTCTTGCGCAGATATGATGACACCATCATGCAGTTCATCTTCATGCTCTCCTTGGTTTTCCTCAGTGCAGCTCTGGCAGAACTGGCAGGTCTGGAGGGATTGTTGGGAGCCTTCCTTGCAGGTTTGGCATTGAATCGTCTTATTCCGCGAACCTCGCCACTGATGTCCTATATACAATTCGTAGGAAATGCCTTGTTCATCCCATATTTCCTGATAGGTGTGGGCATGCTCATTGACTTGAGAGTGCTGTTCGGCGATGTGCAGACAATATGGATTGTAGTGGTGATGGTGCTGGTGGGTACCTTGTCAAAGTGGATTGCATCGCGTGTGATGTGTTGGGTGTCCAAGGACTTGAAGGGAGGTTCCATGCTGATGTTCGGTTTGACAAACGCCCATGCCGCAGGTGCATTGGCCATAGTGATGATAGGCACGGATCCCCAGGTGGACCTGATGGATGCTTCGGTGCTGAATGCCACGGTCATGCTCATTCTCTTCTCTTGCATTATAAGCAGTTTTGCCACCAACGAGGGTGCCCGCAGTCTGGCGCTTATGGACATGGACACCGAGGAGAACCAGGGTGCATGGCATGGTAAGTGTCTGGTCACATACAGTCAGCCCGATAGTGTGGGATTACTTACCCAGTTGGCACTGGTTATCCGAAACACAAGGATTCCGGACAGCCTCATGGGACTTACCGTTACCCTCAACGATTATGATGGCGAGGCACAGGGTTATAAGGATGCCCAGCGCATGCTGGAGAATGCAGTTTCTGTGGCTTCCGCTGCCCATGTGGACATGAAGACCTTGTCGCGCCTGAGCACCAATGTGGCAGGAGGCATATTGCACACCATACGCGAATATGATTGCGGTGAGGTGATGGTTTGTCTGACCGACCGCACCACAGGTATGCCAAAGTCCAGCCTTGGATCTGTCATTGATCATGTTATCGAGGGAACCAATCGACAGGTAATGGCCGTAAGACTTGTCGTTCCGCCAGGAACCCTGCATAGGGTGATAATTGCCGTACCGCAGAAGGCAGAGTACGAGGCAGGTTTCTACAAGTGGCTGGAGCATATCTGCCGTATAGGCGAGCAACTGGATTGCCTATTGGAGTTCCATGCCCATCCGGAGACAATGGTCAATATCAAGAGTTACATGTGGAGATACCACATCTCCTTGCGTGCCTCTTATATAGAGATGGCCATCTGGACAAAGATAATGTCCCTGGCACAACGGGCTGGTGCAGACGACATGGTGGTGTTCATCAGTGCCCGTCCCGGATTCATTTCTTACAAGGGAGCCTTCGCAGGCTTGCCTTTGATGATTCATAGATATTTCAGTCATACAAGCGTAATGCTGCTATACCCCGACCAATGGTCATGATAAGAATAGAAGGTATAAGGAAAAGTTTTGGAAACCTGCAGGTGCTCAAGGGCATAGACCTGGAGATAGGCAAGGGCGAGGTGGTGAGTATCGTCGGTTCCAGTGGTGCCGGCAAGACTACTCTCCTGCAGATTATCGGCACTTTGGACAAGGCGGATTCCGGCAAGGTTGTCATTGCCGGCGAGGACGTTACAGAGTTCAGCTCCGACCGTCTGGCACGTTTCCGCAACAAGCACATAGGTTTCGTGTTCCAGTTTCGTCAGTTGTTGCCCGAGTTTACGGCTCTGGAAAATGTTATGATGCCGGCATACATAGCAGGTACATCGCACAAGGAGGCCAAGCAGAGGGCAATGGAACTGCTGGACTTTATGGGGCTGTCCGAGCGCGCTGACCATAAGCCCAACGAGTTGTCCGGAGGAGAAAAGCAGCGTGTGGCAGTGGCTCGTGCCTTGATGAACAATCCCGAACTGGTACTTGCCGACGAACCTTCGGGCAGTCTGGACAGCCAGAACAAGGAGGAGCTGCACAAACTTTTCTTTGATTTAAGGGATAAGTATGGTCAGACTTTCGTCATCGTCACTCACGATGAGGCTTTGGCTTCCATCACAGACCGCACCATACGGATGAAGGACGGGGTGATAATTGAAACGGAAAAGTGAAAACGGAAAGGTGAAATCTGCGAGTAAGCGAGAGCAATATATAAATAAACTATGAACGTAAGATTAGGCGAAATAAACACCCTTAGGGTGGTAAAGCAGGTTCCCTTCGGATATTATCTGGATGGCGGACGCATACATGGCGAGATACTCTTGCCACAGAACGAGGTAGAGGGCGATGTTGCTTTGGACGAGGAAGTGGAGGTTTTCCTATACCTTGACCAGGAGGAACGCCTCATTGCCACCATGCGCAAGCCTTTGGCACAGGTGGGCGACTTTGCTTTCCTCGAGGTGGCATGGGTAAACAACTTCGGTGCCTTCCTGAACTGGGGACTTCTGAAGGACCTCTTCGTGCCCTTCCGCGAGCAGAAGATGAAGATGGCAAAGGGACAGAGCTACATAGTGCACATCCATTTGGACGAAGATAGCAACCGCATTATGGCCAGTGCCAAGGTGGAACGCTACCTTGATCCTGGTATCGCACCTTATCGCAGAGGTGACGAGGTGGACATCCTTGTGTGGCAGAAGACCGACCTCGGTTTCAAGGTAATCATCGACAACCAGTGGGGTGGACTCCTCTACGACTCGCAGGTGTTCAGAGAACTGCATACAGGCGTGCGTACGCGTGCATATATAAATAAGGTGCGACAGGACGGCAAGATAGATGTCACATTATCGCGCCAGG
>JAFYVX010000099.1 GCA_017558255.1 Bacteroidaceae bacterium | reverse complement strand
TCCGCACATGCAGATGAGCATAATGGGATTGAGTTTGTAGACCTGCCTGCCAATGAAGGTAAAGACAAAGAGTCCCAGGCTTATCCAGAAATGCCATGGGCTGGTGCTGGGGTTGCCGAAGTTCTCCTCGTTGCATAGCAGCAGAGCTGCTGCCACTATCAGGCCTATTACGGCAGGGCGGAGCCCCAGGAAGATGCTTTCCACCACTGGGTGCGACTTGTAGCGAAGCAGAAAACGGCTGATTATTATCATCAGCACAAAGGTGGGCAGCACCATGGCAAAGGTTGCCAGCAGCGAGCCCAGGAAGCCAGCCCATACGGGATAACCGGCATTTACCACCGAGGTGTAGCCCACGTATGTGGCGGAGTTTATGCCTATGGGACCTGGAGTCATCTGGCTCAGTGCCACCATGTCGGCAAATTCACCTGAGGTCATCCAACCATAGCGCGTCACCACCTCGGCCTGTATCATGGAGAGCATGGCGTAACCACCGCCAAATCCCAGAAGGCCAATCTGGAAGAAGGTTATGAAGAGAAGCAGGAATATCATGTTTTGTAGTTGATATAGGGTTTCAGAGTAATCGGAGTAATCAGAGTGATCGGAGTAATCGGAGTGATCGGAATACTCAGAGAGCTCGGAATACTCAGAGAACTCGGACAATTATTTTATCAGCTGGCCATAAGTGTATCCCCCAAGGGCGGCTATCAGTATCACGTAGACGGGACTGAATCCCAACAGCCAGATACCGAGGGCTGCCACAACGGGAATCCATACATTATATATATTTATATTGGCGGTGCGTGCCATCTTGAATACGGGTGTGGCTATGAGTGCCGCCACGGCAGGTCGTATGCCGCGGAAGATGCTTGCCACCACGGGGTTCTCGCGGAAGCGGCTGAAGAAAGCTGCAATCAGCAGGATTATGATGAAAGAGGGTAGGGCGGCGCCCAGTGCGCACATCAATGCTCCTGGCAAACGCTTCATCCTGTAGCCTATGAACACGCTGATGTTCACAGCAAACACGCCGGGGCAGGACTGCGCCACAGCTATCAGATCCATCAGTTCTTCTTCTGTAGCCCATTGCTTCTCGTCCACTACGGTCTGTTTTATCAGTGGTATCATGGCATAACCACCTCCGATGGTGAACAATCCTATTTTTGCAAAGGTCAGAAACAGTTCGAATGTTTGTTTCATTTATGGAAAAACAGAGAAACTTGTTCGTAAAAATATAGGGGAGGACATGCCTCCCCTATACATATTATATAATGGTTACTTCATCTTTGCTTCAACCCACTTGCGTGCGTTCACGAAGGCCTCCAGCCAGGGAGTGCACTGGTCGTTGAGACGGCGCTCCTCGGGATAGTAGCCGCACTGCCATGGGAAGATGGTGCGCTCGGGGTGGGGCATGATAGCCAGATGGCGACCGTCGCCGCTACAGATGGCTGCCACGTCGTAGTCCGAACCGTTGGGGTTGCCAGGATAGCCGGTGTAGCTGAACTTGGCAACTACATTGTACTCGCTCTCTGCCTTGGGCAGACGGAACTTGCCCTCGCCATGAGCTACCCATGTGCCAATCTTGAATCCGCTCAGCGAACCGAACATCACGCTGTCGTTCTCGGGGATGGTCAGTGCCACGAAGGTGCTCTCGAACTTATGGCTGTCGTTGTGCAGCATCTGTGCTGTTTCCTTGCGATACAGGCTTAGACGCTTGCTGTCCAGAATGCTTCCGCCGTTGGTGGTGTCCAGAGACTTGTTCACCAGACCCAGCTCGATCATCAGCTGGCAACCGTTACATACACCCAAACTCAAAGTGTCTTCGCGTGCATAGAACTTGTCCAACGCCTCCTTGGCCTTGGGGTTGTACAGGAAGGCACCAGCCCAACCCTTGGCACTGCCAAGTACGTCGCTGTTTGAGAAACCACCGCAGAAGGCAATGACATTAACATCTTCCAGTGTCTCACGACCAGTGATGAGGTCAGTCATGGTCACGTCCTTCACGTCGAAACCTGCCAACCAGAATGAGTATGCCATCTCGCGCTCACTGTTGGTTCCCTTCTCGCGGATAACGGCAGCACGGATGCCGCTCTTCTCTCTACGGTCGGGGTTGGCACCGTACTGGCTCAGCTTGCCGGTGAAGTCCTTGCCGAATACAGGCTGGACGGGCATGCTCTTGTAGTTCTGGTAGCGCTCGGCAGCCTTGCCGTGGAAGCTCTGCTTGCGGTCCAGCAGGTATGAAGTCTGATACCAGATGTCGCGGTACTGGTCAATATCCAATGCTATACCGTTGCCCAAATCTATGGTGCGCTCCTCGCAAACCTCGCCAATCTTGATGTAACCGACACCGGCATCCTCCAGAATCTTCTTCACGCGGGAACCGTTCTCGTCGCTTACCTGGATTACCACACCGGGGTTCTCGGCGAAGAGAATCTTCACCAGTGACTCCTGTGCGTCGCCCTCGTCCTTGAACTTGCTCAGGTCGAGCTTCAGGCCGCCAGTGGTGTTGGCAAAGCACATCTCCAGCAAACAGGTAGCCAGACCGCCTGCGCTAATGTCATGACCGGCCAGGATGAGGCCTTCGCTGACGAGTTGCTGAACTGCCAGGAATGCATCGCGGAAATATTCGGGGTTCTGGACAGTGGGAACATCGCTACCTACCAAGCCCCAGCTCTGGTTGAAGGCGCTGCCGCCCAGCTTCAGTGAGTCGAAACTGAAGTCGATGTGGTACAGACGGCTGCCTGCCCACTTGCCCTTGACCTGCTTCAGTACGGGAGATACTATCTTCTTGATGTCGCTCACCTCGCCGCCGGCGCTTACGATAACTGTGCCAGGACTTACAACCTTGTCGCCGTTGGGGTACTTCTGAGTCATGCTCAAAGAGTCCTTGCCGGTGGGCACATTGATCTGCAGGGCGCAGCAGAAGTCGCTCAGTGCCTTGACGGCGCTGTACAGACGTGCGTCCTCGCCCTCCTGTGAACGGCAGGGCCACATCCAGTTTGCGCTCAGGCTGATACTGTCCATGGCGCTTGCACCCTTTTCGTCCTCAATGGCGAGGGGTGCCCAAACCAGGTTGGTCAATGTCTCAGATACTGCCAGCACGCTACCTGCTGCAGGATTTGCCAATGCAGCCTGGGGTGCGTGACCCAGTGCGGTGGCAATACCCTTCTCGCCACGATAGTCCAGTGCTACGGCACCGCAGTCGCTCAAGGGCAACTGCAACTCGCCCTGACACTGCTGGCGTGCCACACGGCCGCTTACGCAACGGTCCACCTTGTTGGTCAGCCAGTCCTTACATGCTACCGCCTCAAGGGGCAGGAGGTTCTTCAGGTATGTCTCTATCTGTGCGGGATCTATGTCCTTCTTGTCGCTATATGTGCGCTCCACGGTCTTGTCCACCATCACGGTCTTGGGAGATGAACCGAACATCTGTTCAACAGCAAGGTCGAAGGGACGAACGCCGTCGGCCTGCTCGAAGGTGAAGCGGTGGTCGCCTGTTGTTTCACCAACGGTGTACATGGGAGCACGCTCGCGCTCGGCAATGCGGCGCACGTGTTCAATTGCCTTCTCGTCAATGAGCAGACCCATGCGCTCCTGGCTCTCGTTGGCAATGATCTCCTTTGCAGAGAGGGTCTTGTCGCCGATGGGCAGCTTGTCCATGTGTATGATGCCGCCGCACTCCTCTACCAATTCGCTCAAGCAGTTTACGTGACCTGCAGAACCATGATCGTGGATGCTGACGATGGGGTTGTTGTCCTCCTCGCAAAGTGCACGTACAACATTGTATGTGCGCTTCTGCATCTCGGGGTTGGCACGCTGTACGGCGTTCAACTCAATACCACTGCTGTAGCGGCCGGTCTCAACGGAACTTACGCTACCGCCACCAAGACCGATGCGGTAGTTTTCGCCGCCCATAACAACAACCTTGTTGCCAGGCTGAGGCTGACCCTTCAGGCAGTCGCGCTTGGTGCCGTAGCCCACACCGCCTGCCAGCATGATAACCTTGTCGTAGGCATATCTCTCCTGACTGCCCTCCTCGTTGTGCTCGAAGGTGAGCACGGAACCGCAGATGAGGGGCTGACCGAACTTGTTGCCGAAGTCGCTGGCGCCATTGGAAGCCTTGATCAGGATCTGCTCGGGAGTCTGGTACAACCACTCACGAACAGGCAGAATCTTC
Source organism: Bacteroidaceae bacterium (assembly GCA_017558255.1). GTDB lineage: Bacteria > Bacteroidota > Bacteroidia > Bacteroidales > Bacteroidaceae > Physcousia. Next base: position 1,707 of record JAFYVX010000099.1, on the reverse strand, counting down.
TCCCACTGCTTCAGACTGGCATCGTGCTGGGCGCTGATTTCGTCGCCCTGCAGACGTGAGTAGCTGGTCATGTACACTGCTGTACCAGCAATGGGCATAGAACCTACACCACCGCCCATACGGTCGCGGATTTCGCCACCGCTACCTGTAGATGCACCATTGAAGGGCTCCACTGTGGTGGGGAAGTTGTGTGTCTCGGCCTTCAGGGAGATTACGCTCTCCACCTCCTTCACCTGATAGTAGTCGGGCTCGGCGTGTGTGGCAGGTGCAAAGAGTTCCACCTTGGGCCCCTGGCTGAATGCCACGTTGTCCTTATAGGCAGAAAGTATGCGGTTGGGGTTCTCCTGTGTGGTCTTCTTGATCATCTGGAACAGACTGCTCTCCTTCTCCTCGCCGTCGATTACGAAAGTTCCTCCGAAAATCTTATGGCGGCAGTGCTCACTGTTGATCTGTGCGAAACCAAACACCTCTGAGTCTGTCAAGGGACGGCCTAACTGACCCTCCACCTTGTGCAGATACTCAATTTCCTCTGCGCTCAGAGCCAGACCTTCCTGCTCGTTGTATGTCTCCAGGTCGGTAATCTCCACGATGGGCTGAGGTTCTATGTTCACGCGGAAGAGTTCCTGGTTCAGACCGTTCTTGTACATGCGCTGCAGCATGGGGTCGAACTCGGCATTCTCGCTCTCCACGGGGAAGTATTCCTCTATGCGTGCTATGCCTTCCACGGCCATGTTCTGTGTTATCTCCACAGCATTGGTGCTCCAGGGGGTAATCATCTCACGGCGTGGGCCCACAAAGCATCCCTCCAGGTGGTCTGCTTCCAGCACTTCGGCCTCGCCATAGAGCCAGCACAACTTTTCAATCTCGGCCTTGGTCAGAGCCTCGGCACTTTCCGTAGCGATGATGGTCTGCTGCGGAGTTTTAAAGAAGGTAATTGCCATATCTTTCTTTATTAAATATATTTGCGGTGTAAAGTTACGAAAAAATGCCCGAAGTGTAAATAAAAAAATGCTAATTAACTTGTATCTTTCAAAAAAAAGTACGTACTTTGCCCCCGTTCTGTCCTTTGAGTGGGCGGAAGAATACATTATCAACCATTAAAAACCAAGTTAGCCTATAGACAAGAACTCTACTCCAAGAACAAGAATTTTATAAGAAGTATGAGTAAATATGCTGCAATGTCCGACCATCAGTTGGTGGAGTTGTACGAGCAAGGCGTGGACGAAGTTTTTGATGTGTTGCTAAACAGAAATCAGGAACACCTTTTTGCTTATATTATGCGACTGACACAGGATGTGGACAGGGCTAATGATGTGTTTCAGGAAACTTTCATGAAGGCCATAGTCTGTATCCGCAGTCATCAGTACAGAACTACTGGCAAGTTCTCGGCATGGCTCATGCGCATTGCACACAATCTTGTGATAGACTCAGTACGAGGTGGCAGAAACATATCTCATCTTGACGATGAACTGCAAAATGAGGTCCTGTACAACAATATCAACCTTTCCGAGGAGTGTCACGAGGCAGAGATGTTTCGTATGGCAGATTTGCAGACACTTTCTACATTGATAGCACGCTTGCCCTTGGTGCAACAGGAAATAGTACACCTGCGCTTCTACGAGGATCTGTCGTTCAAGGAAATAGCACAGGTAACTAATGTGAGCATAAACACCGCCTTGGGGCGTATGCGCTACGCCACAATCAATC
>JAFYVX010000098.1 GCA_017558255.1 Bacteroidaceae bacterium | reverse complement strand
GTCCCCCTGAGACAGGGGGACGAGCGAAGCGGAGGGGGTGGATGAGAACACACTGGAACGGGGAAACAGCAAATGTAGACAGCAAACACGGAGCAAGTATCCACCCCCTCCCCCTGCGGGTACTCCCCCTGTCTCAGGGGGAGAGCAGGGTGGCGCGATGAATACAACAACAAGAAGGCATGGAGTATATGCTCCATGCCTTCTTGTTGCATTATATGTATTCTCCTATAGGGAGGGTTTACTTCACGTAGTTCCAAATCTTGAGGTCCTTGACGGTGCTCTTGAAGTCACCGGCATTGCGGAGAGGGAACACGAGGGTGCGCTGGTAGAAGAGCTTAGCACCATCGGTGTTGTACATCTCTACGTTCTTCATGTTGGGATCGGAGATGTAGTTTGCCTTGTTGCTCTCGTTGATGGTATAGAGCATCTTGACACCAAGTTCTTCGTGCTGCTTGCCATTGACCAGAAGACGAGTCATCTTGTTGTTACCCTGGATGGTAATCTCGACGGTCTGACCAACGGGAACTCTGTAGTTGAAGGTGTTCAGATAACCATCGCGCTCAAAACCGAGTTTGCCTTCCTTGGGGTCAGAAAGATAGAAGTTGGTATGCTTAGAACTGAAGAGCTTAGTACCCTTCTGCTCCTTAGCACCGGTAAGCTTGAATGAAACGGTGTAGTCGTAACCTATTTCCTCGTAGGGAAGTGTTGCGCCAGCCTTCACATCAGCGATTTCAGCAACAAGTGACTGCTTCTTGTCGCCCAGGCGACCCAACCAGTTCACACCGGGAGCCTCGCTCAGGTCCCAACGCTTAGCATCCCACTCGGCATAAGGCAGAGAGGTCTTGCTTGCCGACCAGCACTTGACAGCAATAGTCTGCAGGGCAGGGAATGTGCGATGGTGTACGTCGTAGGTAGAGATACCATTGCCATGATGGTCGTTCCATACGGCAAACATACCACCGAGAATGTCGGGGTCGTTCTCCTCGAACTGCACACCACCGATGTTGGCAGGAGTCCAACTGTTGTAGAGATACTGGCAGTTCAGATAGTCGTAGTAATAACCTGCTGCGGGAACGATGTATACCAGACCATCGGGGATGGACACGAGCTTATAGCCCTGCTCCTTCATGTCCTTGGGCTGGGCATAGGGATTATGCCAGATGTTCATGATTACGTTCTCGCTCTTTACAGGAGTCTCACCCTTGGCGTGAGTAAGAGCACCCCATACCATAGCCTGCTTGCCAAAACTCTCGATGAAGCGGATATAGTGGTCGGTGAACTCGCGGAATTTCTCTACAACCTTCTTGTCGCGGTTGCTGTACTCGTCGGTACCGATGTTAACGCGCTTGCCACGGAAGACAGGGTTATCGCCCTCGAGGTATTCACGGAACACGCTGTCGATGAAGGGATAGGTCTCGGGGTGGAACATATCCAGATGATCCATGCCGTACTCCTTGCTGCCCAACTGAGGCTTGTAGTGAACGAAAGCAAGGCTATGTGCGGGAACGTCGATTTCAGGAATTACCTCCACGTAGTTGTTCTCGCCCAGGATCTGCAGGTCAATGAACTCCTGCTTGGTGTAGTGACCGTCCTTAGAGGTCAGACCAGGATGCAGTGTGCTCTCCAGACGGAATCCGGAGGGAGTCTTGTCCCAATCGTTGCCAAAGAACTGGCGGAAACCATTGTCGTTGAGATGAACCTGCAATGCGTTCATCTTGTAGTAAGCCATTACCTTCACCAGGTCGTTCAGATAATCAATGGGCATAAACTTACGGCCAACGTCGACCATGAAACCACGCAACTCATAAACGGGGACGTCAACGGTCTCACCCTTGGGCAGGGCAGCGTTCTGTTCAGACATCTGCAACAATGTACGTGTAGCCCAGAAAGCACCCTGAGTGGTGGCTGCGGTAACAGTAACGTACTTGTCGATATTCATGCGGTAACCTTCCTTACCCAATGCCTTGTCGTTCTTCTTCAGGACGAAAAGAATGTCGCCGGCCTTGGGACTACCGCTCTTGACTGTAAGACTCTTGCCAAACATTGCCTCATAGTCGGCAGCGAAAGCCTTGGCTACACGCATCAGTTCCTTGTTACCACCCTTTACGCAAACCACACCGGAGAGTGCAACCTCACCCTCGGCACCGGTCCATGACTGAAGCTCGGGGATAACGAAAGGCTTGGGGTTGACGTCGGCATACGCCATACCGGACGCAAGCATCATGCATGCACAGATGAGCAAACGCCCTACTCGCATTAAGTTTTTCTTCATAACAATAGTTTAGATTAATAATATAAGTTGTTATCAATTATGTACATTTCCGTACAAAGATAAGAATTTATTTCCGTTTATGCAAATTAAAAACCGTCGCCCAAACATGAACGACGGCCTATATATATAATAAGGTATAGAACCTTACCTGCGAAATGCTGGTTTAGAACAATGTGTTCTCGATAATCTTACCCATCTGCCATACGCAGCGAACGTTGAGTTCGTTGTCGAGGATGAGGATATCGGCATCCTTGCCACGGGACAGAGAACCCTTGCGGTCGTAAACTCCCATGATGTGTGCAGGAGTCTCGCTGACCATGCGGCAAGCGTCCTCCAGAGGAATCTCAGCCTGCTGAACTGCAGTACGGATAAGACGGTCCATAGTAGCGATAGAACCTGCCAGAGCAGAACGGTCGGCAAGCTTGCAGACACCGTTCTCGATAATCACGCGTGGGTCGAATGCCTGAGCATCGTCACCTGCAGCAGCAACTGCCAAAGCATCGGTGATAAGAGCCATACGCTCTACGCCCTTGATCTTGTAGCACATGCGCATGATGGTGGGAGGAACGTGGATACCGTCGGCGACAACCTCCACGGTCATATCGTCCATCAGGTAAACGCTCTCCACGGTACCTTCGTACTTGTACTCACCCTTGTTGTGGAAACCAGGCATAGCATTGTAGAAATGGGTAACGTGTGTGAAACCTGCCTCGAAAGCAGCCTTCACGTCCTTGTATTCAGCAGCAGTGTGTGCGATAGAGGGAAGGATACCCTTCTCGGCACAGTACTTGCCGAACTGAAGAGCACCGGGCATCTCGGGAGCAGCGTCCCAGCGAGCCAGACAACGGCTGTTCTCCACGATGGGGATGTACTCATTGGGATCGGGGTTCTTGATACACTCGGGCACCTGTGCACCTGCCTTGCTGGGGTTGAGGTAATGACCCTCGAGGTGGAGACCCAGGATGGGGCTGTTGGGTTCTGCCATCAGCTTGTCGCAAGTAGCAACAGCCTTCTCGATCATGGGAATGGTGCTAGAACTGAGTGTGGGGAAGATACTGGTTGTACCATACTTGGCATGAGCGGCACAGGCCACGCGGAATGCCTCTTCCTCGCCTTCTTGGAAGTCGCGACCACCACCACCGTGGATGTGCATCTCGATACCACCAGGAACTACATACATACCCTTGGCATCAATGACATTGGCACCGATAATGGCCAAGTCGCAATTAGTCACTTCAAGAATCTTGTTATCTCTAAGGATAACGCTACCATCCTTCAACCAACCCTGGGGGGTGAGGATGCGTGCGTTGATAATCTGTGTTAACATAGTTGTGTGTTTGTTGGGTTATTAAGAAAACAGCCCGGGGTGTCCCGGGCCGTTAGCCACGGGACTTGCCCGTCGTCTGTCGTATATTATTTTACCATTGAATAAACAACGTCCATGATGTCCTTGCCAAGCTGGTCGGCTGCCTCCATGGTGCTTGCCTCGGAGTAGACACGGATGATGGGTTCGGTGTTGGACTTGCGCAGGTGTACCCACTTGTCGGGGAAGTCGATCTTCACACCGTCGATGTCGTTCACCTCCTGGTCCTTGTACAGTTCCTTAACCTTCTCCAGGATAGAATCCACATCGGTACCTGCAGTGAGGTCGATACGGTTCTTGGCAATCTGGTAGGGAGGATATGTAGCACGCAGTTCGCTGGTCTTCATACCCTTCTTGGCCAGATAGGTAAGGATGAGAGCGATACCTACGAGAGCGTCGCGACCGCTGTGGGCAGCAGGATAGATGACACCGCCATTGCCCTCACCACCAATAACAGCATTAACCTCGCGCATCTTGGTGACAACGTTCACCTCGCCTACGGCAGCTGCGCTGTACTTGCAACCCTCGTACTTGTTGGTAACGTCGCGCAGAGCACGTGTTGAACTCAGGTTGCTGACGGTATTACCGGGAGTGTGCTGCAGGATGTAGTCGGCAACGGTAACGAGAGTGTACTCCTCGCCATACATGGTGCCATCCTCGCAGAAGAGAGCCAGACGGTCCACGTCGGGGTCAACAACGAATGCGATATCGTGCTCGCCCTTCTGCATGAGTTCCTTGATCTCAACAAGGTTCTTCTCCAGAGGTTCGGGGTTGTGCTGGAAGTCACCAGTAGGCTCTGTGAACAGACCAGTAACCTTCTCCACACCGAGCTGCTCGAGCAACTTGGGCAGGATGATACCACCAACGCTATTCACTGCATCGAAAGCAACCTTGAAGTGAGCGTTGCGAACTGCCTCTACGTCAACGAGGTCAAGGTTCAGAACCATATCAATGTGCTTCTGGTCGTAAGAGTCGTCCTCGGTGTACTTGCCCAGGTGATCCACATCAGCATACTCGAAATCTTCTGCCTCTGCAATGCGTAGAACCTCCTCGCCCTGCTCCTTGTTGAAGAACTCGCCCTTCTCGTTCAGAAGCTTCAAGGCATTCCACATACGGGGATTGTGGCTTGCAGTCAGGATGATACCGCCGTCGGCACCTTCCATGGTAACGGCAACCTCGGTAGTGGGAGTACTTGCAAGGCCGATGTTAACGACATCAAAGCCCATACTCATCAGGGTACCACAAACAACGTTCTTTACCATCTCGCCAGAGATACGTGCGTCGCGACCTACAACGATCTTGTTGGAACCAACGGGAGATGTCTTGCGGATAACTGTTGCGTAAGCGCTGACGAACTTGACAATGTCAAGGGGATTGAGGGTATCGCCGGCCTTACCGCCGATGGTACCACGAATACCTGAAATGGATTTAATCAGTGTCATAGGTATTGTTAGTTTTTTAGGTTTATGTTATTTTTTCCATACAAATATACACATTTTTATTTACATGCTATCCTTCATGTCCCGTATTTCTTGCGATTATACCCACTATTTATTAGTATTTTTACTGTAATGTCTTTGCGCTATACCATATTTTATGTACCTTTACACAAATTTATTCACCTAAACAGCGCAAATAGACACACGAAACATGAAGGTTATAGACCTTATACACGACAAGAACAGCAAACCGTTTTCCTTTGAGGTGCTACCGCCCCTGAAAGGCAACGGAACTGCGCAACTGTTCAACACAATAGATCGTCTGAAAGCCTTTGAACCAAGATACATAAACATTACCACGCACCGAAGCGAGTTTGTTTACAAGGATCTGGGAGACGGCCTGATGCAAAGGCAGAGGGTGAGGAGACGCCCCGGCACCATAGCAATCGCAGCTGCCATACAGCAGAGATACGGCATACCGGTGGTACCGCATATTGTTTGTAGCGGACATACCAGGGAAGATCTGGAATACATGCTACTGGATCTTCAGTTTCTGGGCATCAGCGACCTGCTTGTGCTAAGAGGAGACAAAGCCAAGGAAGACCATATGTTCCAACCCACAGGCGACGGTCCTTCGCATGCCATAGAACTGATAGAACAAATAAATGAGTTCAACAGCGGACGATTCTTTGACGGAACAGAGATAAAATGCCCAGGAGAGCAATTCCGCTATGGCGTGGCATGCTATCCGGAAAAACACGAGGAGGCAGCCAACATGGAAAGCGACATGGCCGTATTGAAAAGGAAGGTGGAACTGGGCGCCGAATATGCGGTGACACAGTTGTTCTACGACAACAGCAAGTATTTTGCCTTCGTGGAACGTGCCAGACAAGAGGGCATCAACATTCCCATCATCCCGGGCATCAAACCTCTGGCAAAACTGAACCAACTGAGCATTGTGCCAAAGATCTTCCACTGCGACCTGCCGGAAGCGCTATACCGCGAGGCAGTCAAGTGCAAAAGCGACGAGGATATAAAGCAGGTGGGCATAGAATGGGCGGTGGCACAGTGCCGCGAACTGCTCGAGATGGGAGCACCTAACCTACATTTCTACACCGTGAGTGCTGTGGACAGCATTTGCGAAATAGCAAAAAGAATATATTGAACTTCGATAACATCATAGGCCAGGCCGAAGTAAAGGCCAGACTGACAGAGATGCTGGGCAGCAACCGAATCCCGCATGCCCTGATGTTCTGCGGTCCCAAGGGGAACGGCAAGTTGCCCTTGGCGCTGGCTTTTGCCAAGATGCTATTGTGCAAGGACAGCACTGACGAGGCGATGCTCAGGGAGTGGGCGCACCCCGACCTGCACTTCTCTCTGCCAGTATACAAGAAGAAGGTCAATGACCGTCCCATATCAGACGACTTCCTTCCAGAATGGAGAGAACTCCTGTCCAAGAAACTATACTTTGACGTGGAAGACTGGCTCAACGCCATAAAGGCAGAGAACCACCAGATAATGCACTACGTGAGCGAGAGCGATGCGCTCCAGCAGAAACTGCAACTGAAGGCCAGCAGAGGTGGCAGAAGAGTGGTGCTGATGTGGTTGCCGGAGAGAATGGGCATCGATACAGCCAACAAACTGCTGAAACTGATAGAGGAACCTCCTACGGAGACATACATACTGATGGTTAGCGAAGATCCGGAAAAGGTTCTTGGCACCATACAGAGCCGCACACAGAGACTGCACATTCCACCACTACCAGAGTCGGACATAGCACAGGCATTGGCGGAAGAATACAACCTGCCGGACGAAAAGGCAAGCGTGATAGCGCATGTGGCACAAGGAAGCTACACAGCGGCACTAAAGCGAATGGAGGCGGAGAACGAGGAGAAGATGTTCTTCGACCTGTTTGTACAGCTTATGCGACTGAGCTACATGAGACGTATCAAGGACATGAGGGCATGGAGCGAGCAGGTGAGCGAGATGGGACGAGAAAGCCAGAAAAGGCTGCTTGAATACTGCCAGCGCCTGATAAGAGAGAAT
>JAFYVX010000097.1 GCA_017558255.1 Bacteroidaceae bacterium | reverse complement strand
CTTTTTTTCATAAATACTGATTTGTGTTGATTAATTATTATTATTTATTGTTTTCTGTTGCTCTTACATTACACCTTATATATAATATATAGGGAATATCTCTTTGTCAGCAATTCTGCTTTTTTACTATCAAAAGGCAATATTTTTAACCTTTTTTATCGTTTTCAACAAAATTTGGACACAAAAGTACTAATTTTAATTAATGTAAACAAACTATAAACGTGCAAAAATGGTAAGTTTGTCGCAGAAGTGGCATTATTTGCGATTTTATTTGCCGAATGTACAGTTTTCTGCACGAATTGTAGCATTTTGTCACGTTTAGCCAATAGTGTACTCTTTACAACTAAAAACATTTTATCACCTGTTTATGAAACAAAGGAGCAGTTTGAAAGATTCTGCGCCAACTTTGGCACAAAACTTTCAACTATTGGCACAATAAATTACACTGCATCCTATGGCTCAAATGCAAAGTGAGGAACACCATCTCAAGGAGCCGAGCATATGCGTTCAAGAAGCCGTCGGTAGTAGGCCGGCGAGCCGCTATTAGCCGTTAAATTAACCGCTATCAGCCGTTCGGCGAACCGCTATCAGCCGTTCAGCGAACCGCTAATAGCGCTTCAGGGATGCCAATACAGGGCGTTTAACCCAAATCGGTGAGCGATTTGGGTTAAAAGAAGTCCTCCTGGTCATAAGTTGAGCTTATACCAGGAGGACGACACTATCTGAAACTAAGGTTCTGTTCCTTAATTCGAATTAGCGGATTACTTGCTGGACATCCAATGCGCGTCTTGACTTCTTCAGGTTCTGAATATCCAAGCCTGCCTTAACACCTGAAAAAGCTTTTTTGGCCATCTCTCTCTTTGTGGTATTAGCCTTTGCAATTGCCATGTTGCGAGCAAAAGTATTAGCACCGGGAAGAACAATCTCCATCTTGCCGTTCATACCTGCCAAGTAACCTGAACTACCCATGTAGAGAATGGCCTGGTAAGTGGCACCGTTGTCCTGGGTAAATGTTGGGAAAGTAATGACTCCCTCTGTAACCTTACCAAGATAACCTGCACCCTTAACAACATCATATTCATATGCTGCGAGATAACGGGCACCATTGCTTACAAGCTGCATTTCGCCATAACCCCAGTCCATGCCCAAAGACTGCTGCTGGATGTAAACACCCTCAGCGTCTGTAGCATTTACCTCGATGTACATACCCTCGGGAGCATAGTCGTCATCACCTGCGGGGTGAACAGACTTGGCATAGGGGTTCATGATACGGTACAGACCGGGATTCTCGCTGTGCTCCAGAATCTCAACCTCGTAGGTAGCAGTAGTTCCGTTCTCATAGAACAAGGGAAGCAGAACGTCGTCGGTATAGTAACCAGTACCCAGAGACTTCCAAGGATTGCCTCCAGGGCCATAGTATTCAAATGAGTCGTTTGCAATCGTCTTGATATTACCATCTGCCAGTACGACAACAATAATCTGGAAGTTGCTACCACCCAGTTCCTCTGCATTGAAGGGAACCTCAATGCGGCCAGCGGAAACACTTACTGCATCCAACGCACCTGCTGCAACGGCATCAGCTATAGCAGCAGCATCTGCATCAGCAGGCATAACTACAGCCTTAACTTCCTTTGCATCAGGACCCAAAACCAAATCTGCTGTCGCATGAACCGTACCATCATCTGCCGTAAATATACCAGCATAGTTCACACTTGCGCTATAGTCACGCTTCACATAACCAGGGAAAAGAATGCTGATAGTGTTAGCAGTTGTCTTATCCCAACCACCACCTACACTAAACAGATAGTAAAAAGGTGCTAAAGATACCTCACCAGGCAAACCATTCTCCTGATAATCCAGGACTACATTGAATGCCCACTTGTCAGGAGTACGACCCATACGATAGGGATGTAATGCAAATACGTCTTCAGGATAGTTGGCATTCCACAGACCCATATTATAGTCGTTAAATACTACATATTCTGCATCAAGAACGTAATCCTCAAATTCTGTACCGGCAGGGAGAATAGAAAACTCAAGGTACTTGTCTACTGCGATATCGCCCAGAATACCAGCATAGGGGTCAACTACACGGAACTGATTTGAAGTCAACTCATTCTGTTGGATTTCTACTTCAAAGTATTCAGCGGCATTCCAGAGGAAACCATCAGAGAACTTACCCATACCCAGAGACTTCCAGCCTGTTTCAGCCGTAGTGAATGTTCTTACAGTTCCATAGACCACATTGTCATTGTATTTTAGGAACGGACGGAAATAATATGTTGTAACTGGTTTGAGACCGGTGAGGACAGAATTCCAATATCTGCTACCAAGATAACCAAACATCTGAGTGCTATCATTGACAGTAGGAGTTTGGTTTACAGGACTATAACATATACCCTTTGCAATGAGATCGGTAGAACTATTTACCCAGTAATTAGCACTAAAGGAAGCAGTCATGGTAGTTGCCGTTACATCTAAAATAGTATCGGTAGCAACACTAAACAGTTCATTGGGAATAGAGAATGTGATACTGTCTATCTCATATGAGTTCTTGATGGTAATAGTGCCATTCTTCCACTCATAGACATTCTGAGTCTGTGCCATTGAAACAATTGTAACGGCAAACAATAAAAATTGTGCAAATAACTTTTTCATGTATTTATACATTTTTAAGGATTCATAATTTTATAACTTATGCCTGTGCTGGTTCGTACAACAAGAACGCCTTTTGCAGACAATGGGATGCTCAAGACTTCTCCCTCTGTCTCTTGGGTACGTGAAACCTGGCGCTGTCCATTAACACCATAGACTGATACGCTCTCGCCCATAGGCAACCCATACACTCGAAGCATTCCGTCCGAAAAACGGAAAACTACATCCTGACTGCCAGGTGTTTCCACTACGCCTGTAGGATCCACAGCTCCGAAGCGTACGTTGCGCACGGCATCGAAAGCATAACTTACCTTGGTGCCATCGGACATAGTGATTAAAAGTTCATCCTTGACCATAATGGTGGGTTTGCTGGAAAATACGAATCCCAGTTCCTCGCCAGACTTCAGTGTCAAGATAACTCCATCTTCTGCTCCAAACATCCGAACATTTGTTGCTATCAAAACGAAAAGCAACAATACCAGGCGAACAATACCATGTGCATATCTGTTTTTCATGTTCACAGCACTTAATCCGTGTCGTGCGCAACTATTTATCATTCTATACCAGAACTAACAATCAGTACAATCCATTCCAAGGATAATAGGTATCACTGGGATCGGGGTTATTAAAGTCTACCAATGCAGGGTTACTATTGGCGGCGGTCCGAACAATAACATAATTGGTCCAAGCAGGACGACCATTGGTATTGAGCTGTGACTGGGTATCCTGCCAGTTGGTACCCTCGTAACCGCGAGTTACAGACATGTTCAGACGCTTGATATCGAAGAAGGTATGCCCCTCACCCCAAAGTTCTACACGCTTCTGGAATACGATCTCGTCGATAGCATCGCCACCCTTGAATGTATAAGCGGGGTCGCGGTACTTCTTCATGAAGTCAGTCAGCAGAGCTACACCTTTACCGGCAGCAACATGCTCAGCAGCCTCAGCCTCGATGAAGTACATCTCCTCTACGCGCATGAATGGTACTGCAGTTGATGCTCCTATAATATAGTCCTCGGCATTTCCCTCGTTGGGACGGAACTTCAATGATGCATATGGAGGAATAGATGCCTTGTGTGATTCTGACAAGTAATGAGACTGGCCTTCCAGTGCACTGCCCTCAGGTGCAACCCACTGTTTCTTGCGCCAATCGGTGTCGCTGATACGCTCATACATATTCTTGTCCATGCAAACATACAGAGAAGTAGAAGAACCTGTGTAACCGAAGGTTGTCTGGTTGCTTACCCATGAAGTCCAGTTGATGATACCTGACTGTACAGCATAGGTCTCTGAATCTTGAGTTAAACCCCACATAAAGTCAGAAAGGTTGTTGTATCCTGTTGCAGTGTTGAGAGCAGTAGACTCTGTCAGAGGTTTAACTGTAGTTGCATCAATAGCCTTACGGGCGAACTCCTGAGCCTTGGCATAGTCTTCAACCCACATGTAAAGTCTTGCCTTCAAACCATATACACAAGCCAGATCGGGAATTGATTTAGAGGATTGTTTTGATAAATTTACGATATACTTCTCAGCTTTACTCAAGTCGGAAAGAATGAAATCAAACATTTCCTCGCGGGTTGCGCGGGGGATATTTATGCTATCAGGCAATAAAAACTTATCATCTATGATGGGTACAGTGAGGTTCAATACAGTGTTGCCCTCAGTGTTCTTACCATCAGAAAAGATATCGTTAGGCAAAAACTCATACATACGTGCCAAATCCAAATATAACATTGAGCGGTATGCCAAAGAAGCACCGAGATAGCCCAATGAACCTGCATCAGCAGTTGCTTCATCAATGGATTTAATAAGATAATTCACAGCACTCAAGAATCCATAGTAATAGTTCCAGTGGAACTGTTGTTTCATGTAGTCCTGACCCATGTACTGGTTACGACCCCAACTAATGAAGTGGCTGTAACCGGTCTCACCTACGTGAGTATAGTCGCCAGTGAGCATGTCACGGACAATCATTTCTGCGGGATATCCGAAGTAGCAGTGTGAGTTGGTACTCCATACATCAGATGCATATGCTTGCATAGCGAAGAACTTCTGCAAGATGGAATCTGGAGTGGTCTCCTCTTCTCCGGAATCACTAAGTGTCGTGCATGATTTTACAGGGCCATAAAACGGAGTATCATATACCATCACAAAAGGCCGGTAATAATACTTAGTTCCTCTACGCAGGTTATCCAAGGTGATGGACCAGCTATCTTTATAAGTGCTGCTGTATAATTTCCACGAATCTTCTATTGTAGGGGTTTCATTTTCATAACTATAGCATACACCAATCCGTCTGACGACTTCTGGATTAGTAATGGGATATGGAAATGACAGTGTGAAACTTGCACTCATACTGTTAGCGGTCAGGGGAGTGCCTACACCGGTGGTAAACGTAAAGGCATCATCGGGAAGAGTAAATGTGAGGCTATCTATATCTGAGACAGGACGAATGGTAATTGTGTTGCCATGCCATTCACAAACGTTTTGACTTTGCGCCATCAAAGCAACGCTGAAGACCCAAAAAGATATTAAGGTAAAAAGTTTTTTCATTGTTATAAACTTTGAAAGATTCTATAAATTAATTTTAACTAAGGCACCATGACCTTATAACTAATACCAGTACTGGTCCTTACAACAAGGACGCCTTTTGCAGACAATGGGATGCTCAAGACTTCTCCCTCTGTTTCTTGGGTACGTGAAACCTGGCGCTGTCCATTAACACCATAGACCGCTACGCTCTCGCCCACAGGCAACCCATACACTCGAAGCATTCCGTCCGAAAAACGGAAAACTACATCCTGACTGCCAGGAGTTTCCTCTACACCTGTTGCATCTACCGCTCCGAAGCGAACGTTGCGTACAGCATCAAAAGCATAGCTTACCTTGGTGCCATCGGACAATGTGATTAAAAGTTCGTCCTTTACCATAATGGTGGGTCTGCTGGAAAATACAAATCCCAGTTCCTCGCCAGATTTCAGTGTCAGGATAACACCATCATCTGCTCCAAACATCCTAACATTTGTTGCTATCAAAAAGAAAAGCAACAGTCCCAGGCGAACAATACCATGTGTATATCTGTTTTTCATGTTCACTGCACTTAATCCGTGTCGTGCGCAACTTCATGAGATTAAAGAAATTTTGACGCAAATATACACTTTTTTACATATAGATTAAACAAAATGACACCTATATTTTACAATATATGTCAAAAAGCATATAAAATAGGGATAATGTTTTTCAATTAGCCATTCTGCGAGGAGAAAAGATAGTGTAAAACGCAAATTGGAGAACGAAAAGCCGTATGCATTCCGTTCTCCAATTCCTGTATAATCAGAAGTTCTCCAGACGCTATACACAGCGTCCTTTCTGCAAGATCATAAATCCTACTTGTTCAACTTTACCTCCTTGATGATATTGCCACCTCGATAGAAGAAGAGGTCCTCTATCTCCACGTTGTTGACGCGCTGAAGGAGGAACTGATCCTTGTTCCAATGGAAGGGCTTGTAGTCGGTATTCTTCACAACCTTGTTGTTGCGATACAACAGGCCGTCAATACTCTTGGCATAGAGAATGGGGGCATCGAAGGTTTCGAACACGTTGTTCTCTATGCGTACAGCAGTCTTCTTGCCACCGTGGAAAAGTTTCTTCTGTCCGTCCAGATTGGGTATCTCGGGATAGATGGAGATAACGGCATTGGTAAACTGGAACTGACTGGTCAAAGCGTTGATAAAGCGGTTCTTACGTATTGTAACATCGCGACATGCACCTGTCTCGAACCAACCATTACAATCGCCGCAGAGCAGGATGGCGCAACCGGAGGTGTGGTCGAAGAGGTTGTTCTCCACCAGCACCTTCTTGGGCGTGCTGAACAGAGTGCCACGGGCACGGTTGTTGCGGATGGTATTGTTGGCAAAGTAGACCTCGGGGGTCCATGTGAGGTTCTCTATGCCATAACCAGCCTTCTCAGAGATTTCATCGGGTACAGGTTTCTTGAAACGGATGCGGAAGGTCTTTGCACCGTCCATACCTATTCCCTGCTCCTTTACCACGGCATCAAGGGGAGTAATGTCAAGGACCTCGTTCTCACCGTCGAGAAGTTCCATGGTAGCGGAACGAACAAACTGCACCTTGTCGCCCTTGTAGCCCCAGTCGAAACCGTAAGCCTGAGAGTGCATGTATCGGCCCTCGAGAGTATAGTCGTCAACACGCTTCACAACCTTCAGATAAGTGCCGTGCACATTAATGGCATCGTCCATCATCCCCTCATAGAGAGCATTGACAGAAGTAATCTTGCCCTTACAGCCAGAGAAGTGGGTGGCATCGGCCTGGGTGGTGAAGTAACGAGCATCGCCGTCGCCCTTCAGACATACAGAGAAACCATCAAGATCGATGTTCTCACTCATCTGGGCAAGCAGACCCATACCCTCGGCATAGTGCATCTTGATATTGTGCAACTTGGTGTCCTTGCAATGGGTTACGAACAGACCGGGAGATGGACGTTCCCAACTTCTCAAAGCCAACACCGTGCCAGGCTTCAGACGGGAATCCTTCCATCCGGGAGCATTGAGAATACCCTCCCCTACTTCCTTCACATTGGCAATGGGACAATACAGATCAGCAGTATTATATACAATGTGGCGTGTATCGCCCTCAAAAGCAATGGCATACTGGTGGCGGAAAGCCCAACCTTCGCCATAGGTGATGAAATCGCCATTGTCGGAGATACGATACTTTACCCATGGTGCAGGTCTGAAGGTAATTCCATTCTCTGCACTGCTTTCCACGACGGTTATCTGGGAAATCTGAGGGTTGGCAAAGTCAATGCTGAAATCCTTCAAGGTACAATTCTCGGAACGTACCAGCGACATGGGCATCATGCGTCCATGGAACACCAGTTCCGCTCCCTGACCGTCCAGAACGAAATCATGCAGGTCCTCCAAAGGAATACCGACGGGACGGGGTTGGGGCTGGTCGTGATTGGAAACATAGTAGTTGCGACTGGCTGCATCAGCAGGATGGAAGTCGTAGCGACCTTTCTCGAGAACAAGAACAGCCTTGTCGCCTTTCTTCATCTCGGTACGAATAGCATCTATTGCCTTTTGCATCAAGGCAGACTGTGACTTGCCTGTGTTGGGTGTAAGACCCAATTCGGCAGCCTTGTAGACTTTATTTTCTGCCAAAGCAGGCAAGGCAGAGCATACAAGCGCCATCAAGAACAAATGGATGGTTTTCGTCATATAGGGTGTAGAGGTTAGGGATGAGGGATTAGGGGTTAGAGTTTAGGGTTTAGAGTTTAGAATTTAGGGATTAGGATATGTTTAGCAGGTAGGGACGTTGGGTGTTCCGTTTTCCGTTGCTTTGTCCCCCTGAGACAGGTGGGACGAGGAGCGAAGCGACGGAGGGGGTGGAAAGTTTTCCGTTCTCAACGTCCGTATGCCTTGATGACAAGTTCGCCAAACAGGCCATTTGCCCATGAGAACCATGAACGGGTGAAGTCGCGTGGATTATCGGGATTGAAACTCTCGTGCATGAAACCGGTACCGCCATCCGTTTCAACAAGGATGCTTACACATTCGCGCTGTTCCTTGATGTCGTTGCTGGTAAGTCCCTTCATGATTATGCTCATGGGCCAAATCTTGTTGAGACCGGTATGAGGCGAACCTATGGCACCTATCTTCTTGCCGTTGAACGTACCAGAGAAGTAATAAGGATTGTCTTCGCTGAAGACCATGCGGCGTGTGTTCTGATATACGGGATCGTTGATGGGGACCAACTCGGGACAGAGATATGGCAACGAAAGAAGCGAGGGCGCGTTGGCATCGTCCATAAGCAGGTGAGAACCATAGGCATCCACCTCAAAGGCATATACCTTGCCATACTTTGGATGCTCTACAGTGGCATGCTTCTCCAAGCCCTGACGGATATCATCGGCAATGGCAAGACATTCCTTTGCGGTAGTCTCGTCCTTATTGACCTTCGTGAGAATAACGGCAGCCTTGCGCAACACGCTCTCGGCAAAGAAGTTGCTGGGAATGAGGAAGGGGAATATCTGACTGTCGTCAGAAGGACGGAAGGCACTGGCTATCATGCCACAATGTTTGGCAGGATGTCCATAACCATAGTTGCTGGACGTATCGTGCAGGAAATGTGTGGTACGCTGGAATTTATAGCTGGTCTTGGGACCATTGGCACGCTGCTGCTCGCGGAAGAGAGCAAGAATCTCGCCCATAGCCTGTTTCCACAGGTCGCCGAATATACTGGTATCACCTGTCAGCAACCAATACTGGTATGCCAGACGTATGGGATAGCAGAGAGAGTCTATCTCGTACTTGCGCTCATGCACGCCTTTCTTCATAACCGTATAGTCCGATGCCCAATGGCTCACCTTGGTGGTATCGCTAAGGAATGCATTGGCATAGGGGTCAAGGCAGATGAACTCAAGTTGCTGGAGTATGACACCACGAATCAACTTGGCAAGTTCGGGGTCGTCCTTGATATACTGGATATAGGTCCACACCTGCGCACCAGAGTCGCGAAGCCACATGGCATCAATATCTCCGGTTATAACGAATGTGCGGTCCTCCTCTGGAAAGACGGTTGTGTCCAAGGTGTTTGGGAAACTGTTCTGGAACATCTGCCAAAGTTTGGGCGAGACGCCTACCAGTCGGGAGTGCATTTCCTTTATCTGCTTCTCAACGGCCTTACTGCTGAAGCAACGTTTCTCCACTGGAGGACGATGATAGAATGTATCCGGGGCCTGAATGGACACAGGAACCTGCTCTGGTATATCCGATGCCATTGCTCCTGTTGCAAGGGCGCAGGCCATCATAAAAGTCTTTATTCTCATATTGATATTACTTAGGTTGTTTGTTTTGGTAGTTGGTATTTAACCGAGGACATCTGTAGGGACGCTGCGTGCAGCGTCCGCATGATATTCTATTGTATCTGTGTTTCGGACGCAGCACGCTACGTCCCTACTGCTGTGTGTTCCGTTTGAAGTTTTCCGTTTACTCTGTCCCCCTGAGACAGGTGGGCGAAGAGGGTCTTTAGAAGAATGACTCGATGTCATTCTGTGCCCTCTGAGGGCCGCAATTCCCATTGCGACGCTGGGTAAAGCGCATAGCGACGGAGGGGGTG
>JAFYVX010000096.1 GCA_017558255.1 Bacteroidaceae bacterium | reverse complement strand
CATGATTGCTTGTGATTGATTTCTAGAATCATATAAACAACATGCCTGAGCCCACATCAAACGAAGTGCAGATAATGTATCGCCAATTTGCCATGCTAATCGTTCAGCATGCATATCCGCAATTTTTTCGTTCTCAAATGCTGCAACGCGCTGATACAACCCTCCCATCTGGCTATAGACACGCATCAATGTGTTCAAATCGCAATCCTCATCGCTTTCGTCAACGGCATCTACAGCCAAGTTCAGATATTTCAGTGCTGAAAGTGCATCTTCCAAATCACGATAGGCACACCCTGCCATGTAGTTTGCCATCATCTGCTCGTTAGCATTGCCATGCCGCTCATAATAGTCCACCAAACTTAGAACTATGCTATCTGTGGTAAAGTTAACAAATGCCTTGTTCTGTGCCTGTGCATAGACAAGCTCATAGCGCATCTGTTGCGAACGTGGCCAATCTGTCTTATTTTCCTTAATATCATCAAGCACAATAAGGGCAGAATCGGGGTTGCTGTCCAAAATTTGTTGTGCCTCTGCAATGATGGAATCAACATGCTTATCGGGACCACAAGCAGAGAAGATAAATGCCAATACGAGAAGAAACTGATTGTGTATGCTAAGATTATTCATAAACAAACGTGATCGCTGATTTATATTTGAACATAAATCCTATTTTCCATAAAGATATATATAGGAAAGGACATGCAAATATAGAAATTTTGTCTGAAATCTGCAAAAGTTTATACTTAACTTCGTGTCTTCCCCTACTCTCTCGCTCTCTCGCTCTCATGAACATCACGAGAAATGACATGTTCCACATTAAGAGGAGGCTTAGTCCTCTGTAACGATGAAGCTTAGCGCCAGTAGCGGTTGGTGAACGGAAGGGGGGGGCATTTTGCAAAAGTGAATAAAAATAGAGCAGCCTTTTTGAGACTGCTCTATTTTAGGAGGTGCCTGGCGGATTCGAACCGCCGTAGACGGTTTTGCAGACCGTAGACTAAGCCACTCATCCAAGGCACCTTGACATTCATCAAGCTTGCTTTAACTCGGAATAATCGCAACCTTGTTCCTTGTTTGCGAGTGCAAAGGTATGACATTTTTAAATACCATCCAAACTTTTCCTGCTTTTTTTTCAAAGAAATGTCAATTATACTGAAACGGATGGTATTTTTATAGCACCAGAACTATTGTACACTATCGGTTTCCTGCTGGTCAGATCCCTTACCAAGCTGGAGGAACGGTAGCGAAGAGGTTATTTCCGAATTGCCAAGATGTGTTGCCTGAATAAAGAGTACTCTGCTCAGGGAATCATTATTGGCAGATACGTTAACCGTATGTTCGGTCCCCACCGGACGCACACCATCCTTGCTATAATTTACCAAGCCATCCTTGAAGAAAGAAAATGCTGATGATGTAGAGGACATCCTGAAGGAATGTGTGGAGATGACCCTGATAGTTATTTCGCCAGCTTCGGCAGGAATAAGACCGTTTGAAGGCGTTACATATTCCATATCTATGGTTTCATAACTTATCTCCTTTAGACAAGAGCTGAACAAAAGTGCCATCAAGGGGAGTACAAACAAGATACGACTAAAGATTTTCATTTTACTTATTGTATTATTATTTGAATATTCAAGTTATTTTGGGCGACGAGCGGGCAGTTTTCCGTCTTATTCGCTTCGGTTCATCAAGCTCCGCAAGTCTCCTTTAATCCCGCTTCGCGGTATTGACTTTGCTCACACTCGGCAGAGTAAATCAATTTCCTCTGCTCTCGCTTAATCGCAAAGTTCTCCTTTCTCCATCAGTACCACTCAATGTTTGTACTATATGAGCTCTGCTTGCGCCAGCGGAGCACATCTCTGAGTGCAGAGGCATCTGCCTGGAAGTTGAAGTTGAAACTTCTGTATGGCATGAGCACCATGGAGCACGACATGGAGAAGCAGTGCAGGTCGCGGTTGAGCGAGGCCGTCGTCATGGAAAGACGTTTGTAGTTGAAATCGTAGCCCGAAGAGAAGTTGATGTTCCATCCCTGAGCTATGCGCAGGTTGCCCGAGAAGTTGAGCGTGTGCGTGAACTTGTATGGATAGCGCATGTTCTCCGGGTTGATCTCCGCCGAGGTATCCTCGCGCATGTTGATACCATAACTTATATTAAAGCTCCATGGCATCTGGAATTTCAGGTATCCATCCTCGTCCACCCTATTACCATCCTCGTGCTTGGCACCACTCTGTCCTTTACGTCGGTCGGGGTCAACATTCTGCATTTCGGGATCCACCTCCTCATCATCCTCTTCGTCCTCGTCTTCGTCTTCGTTATCAGACTTAGAGTTCTTCTCCTCGCCAAGTCCCAGGAGCTTGTTTCTGAGTTTTTTGAAAGTCTCGTTGCTGAAGGTGTAAGAGAAGTGCTGGCTCATACCCTGGAATCGTCCGAACCTGCCATAACTCCACTCCGTCCTGTCTCCCACCACTACCCTGCCGTTCTTGTCGAACTCATAGGCATAGGTAGCAAACACGGCATTCAGACTTATGGTCTTGCTCTTGCTGAGTTTTAGTCGCAGACGTGTGCTGAGGTCGCTCCAGGGTCGCGTCTTGGCCGCCATATTATAACTGAGCGAAGCACCCAGTTCGTCGATAAGGCTCACCTTCTTGAATCCGGTAGTATCCTTGTCGGTATAGAGTTTCATCTCCACGTTGTTGGACACATCCAGATTTATGTTTCCCGACATTCCTCGCGACGGAGTGCCATACAATCCGTTGGCAAAATACGAGTATATCACAGGGTCGCCCGTAGGCACGCCATCCCGATCAACACGCTGATACGAACCATAGTACCCATAACTATCCGAACCGAAGTCGGGAGCATAGGAGAAACTAATGCTTGGCGTGATGACATGACGAATGGCCTGTATCTTCTTGCCACCGGCCCAGGGAAGCGGTTTGTATGTACCGTACATCTTGGTGTTGAGACCGAGACTCATGTTGTAGTTATATACATTATAGAATCCCAGCGTGGTATCCCTCACCACCGTCTGCCGCTCCTGATCCCAATCCTGGTAGACCTTCTGCATGTACATTCGGTCGGTGAAGTTGAACGAAGCGGTAAGGTTGATGTACTTCGCTATCTGGAAACTGGCAGATACGGGTATCTGATGGCGCATGCCGTTTCGCCAGTCCTTGATGAGGTTGCTCTTGAAGAGTTTGTAGTCCTTGGTACTGATGCTGTTCTGGAAAGTACCGGTATATGACAATGCTATCTTCTCGTACCATTTCTCCCCACCCACGGCATGCTTGCGCTTGAAGGGATAGAGTCGTGCCAGACTGATGTTCAGAGTGGGCAGGGTTACCGACACCATACTGTCCCTGAGGCTTTGCGAGAGGTTGAAGGTACCGGACAGAGTGAGTCCTATGTTCTCGAAGGTCTTGCTATAGCTGACGGAACTTGTTCTCGTACTCTGGGTGTATGTTTCTGGATCGTAGCGCGAGGTGAGATTATTCTTGTCGTACGAGGTCGAAGCATAGTTCACACTTGCCGAGAAGCTCTGCGAAGGACTTGCCTTGGGGTCCTGTCGATGCGTCCATGTGATCTTGAAGTCGGACACACTCGGTTGCTGCTTATCCTCGTAGACGGTCTTCTGGAAACTCATGTGCAAACTACCCGAGAACTTGTATCTCATCTTGTAGTTCATGCTTCCCGATATGCCCCACGAACCCTTGGTGTAGATATCGGCCAAAACCTTGAGGTCCATGTAGTCGTTGATAGCAAAGTAGTATCCGCCCTCGCGGAGATAGAAACCGCGTTCGGTCTCATCGCCATATGAAGGCATGATAAAACCGCTCTGATAACTATGCGAGAAGGGGAAGAAACCGTATGGCACGGCAAGTGGCAGGGGCACATCCTCCACCACCAAGTGAGCAGGACCGAAGACGATATCCTTTCCGGGGCGCACCTTGGCACGTGTCATCTTCAGGTAGAAGTGAGGATGCTGTGCATCGCAGGTGGTGTACTTGCCACCGTTCAGGTACATCACGCCCGAACTATCCCTCTTGCTCTCGTTCGTGGTCATGAAACCCTCACCCTGCTTTGTGTAGACGTTGGTGATGAAAGCCTTCCTCGTCTTGAAGTTGTAGGAAATGCGGTCGGGTTCGTACTCCTCTTCGCCCTGCTTGAAGAGAGGTTTTCCTATCATCTCGCCCGAAGTGTCCTTTCGGCCTGCCGCATGCACCAGGCTGCTATCCAGGGAGATGGTTATCTCGTCGGCGGTAAGCGCAAGGTTCTGATAATCAACCTGACTGTTTCCGTAGAGATTGGCACGGCTCTCAAACATGTCAAAAGTGATACTGTCCGAAGCCGTGTACACAACAGGGGCATCCAGCGAACTCTTGCTATACGGCGTGGTATCAGTCTTGAGCGTATCCTTTGCCCATTGTGTACTGTCCGCATAGATAGTATATCCCTTCATGCTATCAAGGGCGGCAACCCTTCTCAGCGAATCTGCCACCAGCATGGAATTCTTGGAAGACCAAATGGAGTCGTTCACATCAGCATACACTGACATGGCAGGTAAGCCATTACCTGCCAACACCATTAAAGTACTGGTTATTAGGAGTATCAGTAGTATCTTTGTTCTCAAATCTGTCATTAAAGACTATTATCCGGACAAAGATACGACTTTTCCGTCACATAAACAACGTCTGAATGTGCCGAAATGTAACTTTTAACTAAAAAGCTCCACCCATCTGTCCCATCTTGCTATATCGGCATCAGGAAAACGGGCGAGCATTTCCCTAACCTGCGCTGCTGTCTTCACGCGTTCTGGATGACTCTTTGAGAAGAACTTGTCGGCATAGCACACTATCTGCTCTTCAAGGGTTTCTGGCGAGAAATCACCATCTGGAAGAGGAAGTCCCTGCTTCTGGATGGTCTCACGGGTAAGCCCTGTTCCCGTGTGCCTTTCCGCCACTCTGGCATGGAGAGGCAATCCCTCGGCACGAAGGATTTCAGCACCAAGCCTGCCATGGCAGATATAGGGATGCGTGCCATGGCAGCCTATGCCAGGAGCATCCGTGTGCAGGATACCTATGTCGTGAAGCATCGCCGCCTCGTAAACGAATTGCCTGTCCGCCTGGAGTTCGGGATGCTTGTCCAGCACCTCCATGGCCCTGTCAGCCACCTGGCGCGAATGTTGCACGAGCAGGTTCATCAGTTCCTCCTGACCTGCATAGTATTTCCTGATGAGTTCTTCGGGATTCATGATTTCAAGGATACAGAATTTAATTTCATAACGTACTCCTCCCCCTACCTTTGCGCTCCGGTGCCGAATATCACTTTCCTGCCCTTACGCACAAGTATGCCGTCACTGGTCTGGCGCACTTCTCTGCCCGAGAGGTCAAACCAACGGTTGCCGGCATCTGGCAAGCCGTGCTTTCCCTCTGGTACGGAGTTGATGGAACTGGCATCCGAAGGCACACTGAACTCCATGCCGAACATCGTGGTGCTCCATCCGCCCACACGCAGTTGGTAGGTATCGCCAGGATTGAGATTACTGAAGCGCAGCGTATCCTGCACCGCCTGTCCGGCAGGGAGATTCATGAAACGGTAATCCATGGAGCACGACACATCCGATGAGGCAGGATACAGCCTGTAGTACATCAGACGCCCAGAAGTTCCGCGAGGCGCCATGTTGCGTGCACGGAGAACAATCTGCGCCATTCCGTCGGCAGGATAAGACACACCCACCTTCTCCACGAGCAGGTCGTCCTCCTCCGGCGCCACCACGTGTACAGGTTCAGTATAGGCAACCTCAAGTCCGTCGAACGTAACACCCACTATCCACTCTCCCTCTGTGACAGGGAACCGGCACGCCACAGCCTGCGTCCTGGTCTCTCCGGGCATCAGTTTTACGGAGGAAAGCGCCACCTCTCGGCACTGCTCCAGAAGGGAGGTATCCGAGGGGGAATTAAGTATGACCTCGTATGTATGGTAGAGGGTATCATCACTGAGGTTTGTCAGCGTGACATCCGCAAGCACATAATCCCTGGCGGAAATCTTCCTGCGGAAAGACACATCCTCCACCCTCACGGCATGTACAAAATCAAGAAGAGTGTCGGGCTGGAGCACATCCGTCACACTATCGGGATGAAGCAACAGCATGTACTCGTTGGCATGATAACCCACCATGCGCCCCCAGTCGGTAGCATCCCAGTGGGGCTGCATCTGGCAGAGGTGT
>JAFYVX010000095.1 GCA_017558255.1 Bacteroidaceae bacterium | reverse complement strand
TAAATAAAATTACTAACTTTGAGGTGCTAAAGACTAACCTAGATATAAAATACCTATGAGTTATTTACGTTTTGACAAGACTCTGATGACGAATCTCGAGGACAGCCTGCCAAAGGAAATTCTTCGTTCAAATCGTTCCGGAGCCTATTCTTGCTCAACAATCGTTGACTGCAACACTCGTAAGTACCACGGCCTGCTGGTAGTGCCAGTGCCCGAGTTGGACCAGGAGAACCACGTTCTGCTCTCCAGCCTGGACGCCACAGTAATCCAGCACGGAGCTGAGTTCAATCTGGGCCTGCACAAGTATTCAGGCGACAACTTCGCACCCCGTGGACACAAGTACATCCGTGAGTTTGACTCACTGAAAGTTCCCACAACCATCTATCGTGTGGGTGGTGTGATTTTGAAGAAGGAACAGATGTTCCAGCACTTTGAGGATCGCATCATCATCCGCTACACCCTGGTGGACGCGCACAGCGACACCACACTGCGCCTGCAGCCCTTCCTGGCATTTCGCAGCGTACGCGAGTACACACACGAGAACAGCCTCGCATCACGCGAGTACCACGAGGTGCAGGGCGGTATCCGTACCTGTATGTACGAAGGCTATCCCGAACTGTTCATGCAGTTGGACAAGGAGAACAACTTCGTGTACAACCCCAACTGGTACAAGGGCGTGGAATACCCCAAGGAACAGGAGCGCGGCTATGCAAGTAACGAGGATCTTTATGTGCCCGGTTACTTCGAGTTCAACATCAAGAAGGGTGAGAGCGTAGTGTTCAGTGCTGGTCTGAGCGAGATTGACACTAAGACTCTGGCAGAACTGGCAGAGTTTGAGGTGAACATCCGCACACCACGCGACAACTTCTACAACACACTGGTAAACAGCGCACACCAGTTCATCGTACACCGCGAGCATGAAGACTATGTACTTGCAGGTTATCCCTGGTTCAAGTGCCGCGCTCGTGACCAGTTCATCTCTCTGCCTGGTCTTACTCTGACCAACAACGAACTCACTAAGTACGACGATGTGATGGAAACCGCCGAGAAGGCTATCCGCGCATTCATGAACGGTGAGGAAATCAAGGTCAGCATCCAGGAAATGGATCAGCCCGATGTGCTCCTATGGGCCGTATGGTGCATACAGCAGTATGGCAAACTCGAGAATATGGACAGCTGCGTGGAGAAATACTATGCGCTTGTTCGCGATATCATGACTTGGATTCTGGGCAACAACCATCCCAACCTCAAGGTGATGGACAACAAGCTCGTCTACAGCGAGGGTCGCGACAAGGCCATCACATGGATGAACTCCACCGCCAACGGACGCCCCATCGTGCCACGTACAGGCTACATCGTAGAGTTCAACGCTCTGTGGTACAACGCACTGAAGTTTGCCATTGATCTTTGCACACACACCGGAGACGCCAAGAACGTGAAGATGTTCTCTGAACTGGCAGAAGAGGTGGGCAAGAGCTTCGTCAGCATGTTCTGGAATGAACATGGTTATCTGTGCGACTACTGTGTAGACGGTTATCGTGACTATCTCGTTCGTCCCAACATGATTTTTGCCGTAGCATTCGACTACACACCATTGGACAAGAAACAGCAAAAGTCTGTTCTGGATTTCTGTACCAAGGAACTTCTCACACCCAAGGGTCTGCGCAGCCTCTCACCAAAAAGTTCTGGCTACAACCCCATGTACGTAGGTCCTCAGGTACAGCGCGACTACGCATACCATCAGGGTACAGCATGGCCATGGCTGGCTGGTTTCTACATGGAGGCATGTCTGAAGGTGCACAAGATGTCACGTGCCAGTTTCGTGGACCGTCTGCTCGTAGGTTACGAAGAGGAGCTCTTCTACCACTGCATCGGTACAATACCCGAACTCTTCGACGGCAATCCTCCCTTCCACGGACGTGGCGCTATATCATTCGCCATGAACGTAGCAGAGATCATGCGTGTAGTGAAACTTTTGGACCAGTATAACGAATATTAAATAAGGAGGACACATACATGAAAGTACTAATGTTCGGTTGGGAGTTTCCTCCTAAGATTTATGGAGGTCTCGCAGTTGCCAGTTACGGTATCACCAAGGGCTTGAGTCTTCAAGGCGATGTTGACACCACCTTCTGTATGCCTAAACCCACAGGCGAGGAGGAAGGTTTCCTGAAGATTGTAAACATGAGTCAGGTGCCTGTTGTATGGCGCGATGTCAATTACGATTGGATTAAGGATCGCTTCGTTGGTCACACCGCTGAGGACTACTATCGTTTCCGCGATCACCTCTATGCTGATTTCAACTATCTTCAGGGTCTTGACGACCTTGGTTGCATAGGTTTTGCTGGTGGTTATCCCAGCAATTTGCACGACGAGATCAACAATTTCAGCATCATTGCTGGCGTTTTGGCTCGTAGCGAGGAGTTCGATCTTATTCATGCTCATGACTGGCTGACATATCCTGCTGGTGTTCATGCCAAGATGGTCAGTGGCAAACCATTGTGCATACATGTGCATGCTACCGACTTCGACCGCTCCCGTGGTAAGGTGAACCCCACCGTCTACAGCATTGAGAAGAATGGTATGGACCATGCAGACTGTATCATGTGCGTATCAGAGCACACACGTCAGACTGTAATTCATCAGTATCATCAAGATCCCCGTAAGTGCGTTGCTATGCATAATGCCGTATATCCCCTCAGCCAGGATCTTCTGGACATCGTTCCCAATAAGACTCCAGGCGAAAAGGTGGTTACATATCTTGGCCGCATAACTATGCAGAAGGGTCCCGAATACTTCGTCGAGGCAGCTGCTAAGGTGTTGCAGCGTACACGCAATATACGTTTCTGTATGGCTGGTAGCGGTGACATGATGAACGCTATGATTCAGCTCGCCGCTGAGCGTGGTATAGCAGACCGCTTCCACTTCCCCGGTTTCCAGAAGGGTAAGCAGGTATACGAGTCTTATAAGAATTCCGACGTATTCGTGATGCCATCAGTATCAGAACCCTTCGGTATCGCACCCCTTGAGGCAATGCAGTGTGGATGTCCATCCATCATATCCAAGCAGTCTGGTTGTGGTGAGATTCTGGACAATGTAATCAAGGTGGACTATTGGGACATCGACGCCATGGCCGATGCCATGTATAGCGTCTGCACCAACGATGCTCTGTACAACTACCTCTCCGAAGAGGGCATCAAGGAAGTTGACCGTATCACATGGGAGAAGGTGGGTTTGCGCATACGCGAGTGCTACAACCAGCTTTGCGGTCGTGGTTACTTTAATAATGATGACTACCTCAACGCCGTAAAGAATATAAAGTAATAAAAGAAGCGATTACGCTAAATACATTAGAAATCAAAGATTAATAATTCAAGCTATGAAACAGATTTGTTTATATTTCGAGATACATCAGCCTGTTCATCTGAAGCGCTATCGTTTCTTTGAAATCGGCAAGGACCACTACTACTACGATGATTATGAGAACGAGCGCGCTATCCGCGATACGGCAGACAACAGCTACGTTCCCGCACTGACCACACTGTTGGAAATGTGCAAGCAGAACGATAACTTCAAGTGCTGCTTCTCTCTCTCTGGTGTAGCCATCGAGATGCTCGAGCAGTATGCTCCCGAGGTAATCGACCTCCTGCAGCAGATTGCGGAGACTGGCAAGGCAGACTTCCTGGCAGAGCCCTATAGCCATGGCTTGGCTTCTCTGGGTAGCGAGGAGAGCTTCAAGAACGAGGTTGCCCGTCTGGCTGGCCGCGTGAAGGAACTCTTCGGTGTAGAGCCCAAGGTGATGCGCAACTCCAACCTTATCTATAGCGACGAGATTGGTAGTATGGCTGCCGACATGGGCTACAAGGGTATCATCGTAGAGGGTGCCAAGCACATCCTCGGTTGGAAGAGCCCCCACTATGTATATTCATGCGCTGTAGACAACCGTATTTCTGTCCTCATGCGCGACTATAAGCTGAGCGACGATATCTGCCTGCGCTTCTCTGATAGCAGCTGGAATGAGTATCCCCTCATGGCTGACAAGTACATCGACTGGATTGCAAACCTGCCCCAGAGCGAGGAGGTTATCACCATCGGTATGGAACTTTGCGCCATCGGTATGTTCCAGCCCCTGAGCAGCAACATTCTGGACTTCATCAAGGCTCTGCCCGTATGCGCAGCACAGCGTGGCATTGGTTTCGCTACTCCCGCAGAGCTGGTTGAGAACCGCAAGGCTGTTGATACAATTGAAGTACCTTATCCCATGTCTTGGAACGACGAGGAACGCGACATCTCTGGCTGGTTGGGTAACACCATGCAGCGCGAGGCATTTGCCAAGATGTACGAGGAGAAGCTCGTTGGCCGTATCCTGGCATGCAAGGACCGTCGTATCAAGCAGGATTGGGACCGTCTGCAGGCAACCAACAACTTCCAGTACATGACCACCAAGCCTCAGGCTGTGCCCATGCTCCGTAGCTTCTACGATAGCGCATTCGATGCATTCACCAACTACATGAACATCTTGGGTGATTTCCTGAAGAGAGTGAACGACCTCTTCTCAGAGAATGTAGAGAACGACGAGTTGAATGCTCTCTACACACAGATTGCCAACCTGGGCGATGAACTCGCTGTGAAGGAGAATGAAATCAGCGTTCTGCGTGCACGTCTGGAGAAGTTTGAGGGTAAGGTAGAAAAGACCGAGGAACCCGCTCCTGCAAAGAAGGCTCCCGCCAAGAAGGCACCTGCCAAGAAGGCCGCTCCTGCCAAGGAAGAGGCTCCCGTAGCAGAGGAAACTCCTGCTAAGAAGACTCCTGCAAAGAAAGCTGCCGCTAAGAAGGCTGCCGAGAAGAAGTAACCTTATTGAATATATTAAGGTAATATAATAGAATGGATGTAGTGCCTGCTCGCTACATCCATTTTTTCAACAACATAAACGAATACTATAGTATATGTCTACAAAAGTAAAGATAAGCACCACAATGGGCGACATCATTGTGTGCCTCTACAATGAGACTCCCAAGCACAGGGATAATTTCATCAAGTTGGCCACAGAGGGATACTATAATGGTACGCTCTTCCATCGCGTCATCAAGGACTTTATGATACAGGGCGGCGATCCCGATAGCATTGGTGCACCAGCCGGAAAGATGCTTGGTACAGGTGGACCTGACTATACCATACCAGCTGAGATTGTCTATCCAAAGTTCTTCCATAAGCGTGGTGCATTGAGTGCAGCGCGTTTGGGCGATGACATGAACCCGGAGCGAGAGAGTAGCGGTAGCCAGTTCTACATCGTATGGGGACAGAAATACAATGCCGGCCAGTTGAAGCAGATGGAGCGTCAGATGCAGATGCAACAGGAACAGGCTGTCTTTGACCGCCTTGTGGCTGAACACCGGGCTGAGATTATACAAATGCGCAAGAACCGCGATAGGGCAGGTCTTCAGGAATTACAGGACCAGCTGAATGCTGAAACGCATGCCATCTGTCAGGACATGGAAAAGGCTCACCTCACTCCCGAGCAGACAGAAGCCTATACCACTATAGGTGGCACTCCGCATCTGGACGGCCAGTACACCGTCTTTGGCGAAGTCCTTGAAGGTCTCGATGTGGTAGAACGCATCCAATCCTGCGAAACCATGCGTGGCGACCGCCCCAAGCAGGACATAAGCATGACGGTGGAGATAGTGGAGCCATAGAGATACCTTTGCCTCACATATAAATAATGTATCAATTGCATTATGTTATCTTTATGGAAAAGGAGTTAGATTTGCAACCTATTATTGATTATGTCAGCAAGGATTGGCAGTTAGGTCCTATTCACGGCATTGAACATTGGAAACGTGTGGAAAGAAACGGACTGCTTTTAGCAACTGATGACGTCAATATCAAGGTAGTCCGCCTGTTTGCTTATCTTCACGACCACAAACGTCTTAGCGACGGATGGGATTTGGAGCATGGACGGAGAGCGTCAGAAAATCTTGACAATATCCGACAAATTCTCCTGTCAGAACTCACCGATGATGAGTTCGTGATGCTTAAGAGAGCATGTATGGAACATACCATAATACATAGAACTGGTATTCCTACCATTGATGCATGTTTTGACGCTGATAGGATGGATTTGCCCAGAGTAGGCTATATGCCGGATCCAGTAAGGATGGCATCTGAACTTGGAGTTGCCTTTGCAAAGCATGGTGTTGTGAAGGAAGATTGCACTATTTCATTTGAAGCATTAGAAAAGGCAAAAAATGAACTTTTGTCTACCAAAATGCGAGATAATGGTATAAAATAGTTAATAATTTGGTCTAAATAATTTGGTAACTGAAAAAAGTACGTATCTTTGCTTTCGTATTCAAGACAAGACAAAATAATAGAAAAACTAAGATACATATGTCAGTTAAATTTTATCAGCCAGAAAACCAGGTACCTTTGGAGATGCATAAGGTACGTGTAATCCAGAAATTGAACCTTCTGCCAGTTGAGGACCGTTTACGTGCCATTCAGCAGGCTGGATGCAATACTTTCCTGTTACAGAACAAGGATATCTATCTGGATATGCTCACCGATTCGGGTGTGAATGCCATGTCGGACCGTCAGACTGCAGCCATGCATGTTGCTGATGATGCTTACGCCGGTAGCGAAACGTTCAACCGTCTGAAGACCGCCATGAAAGAAGTGTTTGGTACGGACTATCTGCTCCCTGCCCATCAGGGTCGTGCCTGCGAGAACATTCTTGCCGAGCGATTCGTGAAACCAGGTTCTGTTGCCATCATGAACTTCCACTTTACCACCACTAAGGCACACGTTACACGATGCGGTGGTGAAGTGATAGAATTGGTACACAAGAAGGGTCTTGTGCCTCAGAGCGATGATCCCTTCAAAGGTGATTTTGACCTCAAGGAATTGAAGAAGACCATCCGCGAGTACGGACCTGAAAAGGTGGCATACGTACGCGTTGAGGCAGGAACCAATCTGATTGGTGGTCAGCCCGTAAGTCTTGAGAATATGTTGGCTGTTGCTGATATCTGTCATGAGTTCGGTGTGCCCAGCATCCTTGATGCTTCATTACTTCAGGACAATATCTACTTCATGAAGACCCGTGAGGCACAGTGCAAATACATGACACCTAAGGAGATATATCACCTGTTGGCCAATAAGATGGACCTTATTTACTTCTCTGCCCGTAAACTTGGTTTCGCTCGTGGCGGTGCCATCATAAGCCATAACCAGGAACTGATAAAGAGCATGATGGAGTATATCCCCTTGTATGAAGGATTCCTTACATATGGTGGTATAGACGTACGTTCCATGGAGTCCATGGCCGAGGGTTTGTACGAGTCTCTGGATATGGATTACCTGAGTCATGGTCCCGAATTCATTTCATATCTGGTAAACGAACTTGACGCCTATGGTGTACCCATGATCAAACCGGCAGGTGGTTTGGGTGCGCACCTCAACTGTCAGGGTTTTGTACCCAACATGCCTCATGACCAATACCCTGCAGCAGCAGTGGCAGCAGCTCTCTATATAGCAGGTGGTATCAGAGGTATGGAGCGTGGTACACTTTCTGAGCAGCGCGAACCCGACGGTACTGAGCGTTTCTCCGAACTTGAACTCATGCGCTTGGCTGTTCCTCGCCGTGTATACACTCTTTCACAGATCAAGTATGTAGCCGACCGAGTGAAATGGCTTTGGGACAACCGCGAACTCATCGGAGGTCTTCAGTGGGTGGAAGAACCCAGCGTGTTGCGTTTCTTCTTCGGCCGTCTCAAGGAAATCGGTCATTGGCAAGAGGAACTGGTATCTAAGTTTAAAGAAGATTTCGGAGATAGTTTATAGTATCTACTTTTACAATCGCATGCCTGCCAGGGTATGCGATTGTAAAGATACATGATAACGGCAATGTGCAAAAAGCGAGGTACTGACATCATCGTGTGCTGGTACCTCGCTTTTTGTATTTGTATTATTTCGGTGCTGTTCTTACTTTATCATGCCAACGGAGCGTTTTACGAACTTGGTAAGTGCTTCGCCAGAGAGCATGCCGTTCTGCAGGAGGGCAAGGTCGATGAGCTGGCTTATGCGCTCGTTGTTCTCTGTATCGAGAAGTTCCTTTACAAGAGGAGAGTCGGTGTTGAGCACCATGTTGTACATGTCGGGCATCTCGCCATAGAACTGCATGCCGGGTTGCAGGCGTGCCATGTCCTTCATACGGCGCATGTACTCGCTCTGGGTGATGATAACGGGCAACTGTTCTTCGCCCATGGCCTGAGTCTGCAGGGTGAACTCCACCTTGTCCATCTTGGGAAGGAGTTCCTTGAACTGGTTCTGAAGTTTTTCTGCCTGCTCCTTGTCCAGCTGCTCCTTCTCGGTGTCGTCGCGCTTGATGAGGTTGTCCACGGTGTCGGCATCCACGCGGGTGAAGTGGGTCTTCTCCAATTTCTGCTCCAGCATGTTGATTAGCGGAGTGTCCAGCTGGCCGTTCATCATCAGCACGCTATAGC
>JAFYVX010000094.1 GCA_017558255.1 Bacteroidaceae bacterium | reverse complement strand
GCCCACTTCCTTCCAACCGGCACTCTTGGCACCACGCAGGATGAAGTTAACGAAAGGCTTGTGCAGGTCAGAGAGGTTGGTAATCTCTGTGGGCCAGTAGTTCATCTGGATGTTGATGTTGGTATGGATATCAGAGTTCCAGGGAGATTCCGCACCACGGTCGTTCCAGATACCCTGCAGGTTGTTGGGAGCTGCAATGGGTTTGCGGTTAGAACTGATAGCCAGATAGCGACCGAAGTGGAAGTAAAGCTGCTCAAGGAACAAGTGGTCGTTGGCCTTGCTGGTACCATTGGTGTTCTTGGGATAGTAGTTATCAACCAGAGTCTTGGTGTCAACGGTAGGAGTTTGCAGACCCATATCGAAGGTCATGCGCTTGGTGATAGCAGTGAAGTCCTCGATGTGAGCAGCCTCAACAGCCTCGTAACCCTTGGCACTTGCTGTCTCGATGGCAGTCTTGACATCCTCGTTGATTTTCTCTGGAGTAACGGTGTAGAAGTAACCGGTTGCATCGGTATCGCCATTGAAGTTGGTAGCACCCTTCAGATAGAATGTAACGTTAGAAGCATTCTGCACTGTGATACCCTTGGCAGAAGAGGTAACGGTAGCGCCCTCATCGGCAAGTACATGCAGACGGCAAGCATACTTGACAGTCATCTTACCAGTGAACGAAGCCATACCGTTCTCGTAGGTAACAGCCTCTGCACCAATACCGTCGCCAGGAACAAGTGTGAATGTGAGGTTCATCTTGTCCTCGCCTTCGGCCTTGTACTGCGCTGCGATTACCTGGTCGGGAGCAGAACTCAGATACTTGCGTGTGAACTTGCTGCCGTTGCCGTTCTTGAACTCAACACCAGCAATACCTTCTTCGATATCAAGATAACGGACATAGTCTGTAACACCATCATTGATGCTCTTGTCCAGATTCTCAACAAATACAGAACCGAAGTTCATGAATGTACGCTGTCCGCCACCGGCACCAACCTGGTTGGCAACACCGCTCCAAAGGGTCTTCTCGTTGAACTGAAGTTCCTCGTTATGCACACCACCGAACACCATGCAACCAAGTTCGCCATTACCCAGGGGAAGAGCATACTCCATCCAGGGGTAGCTTACGCCTGTTGCCTCGGCAGAGGTCTTGTACCAGAGAGTGTTGGGATTCTTGGGAGAGAACTCAGAAACACCGGTAATGCTCTGTACCTCGTAGTAATATGTATCGGGATAGTCGGCAGGATCAACCTCAGTGAGGAAGAACTTGCAACCGGTATCATTCAAAGCAGTACCCTCGGAAGTTTCCCAAAGAGCCAAATAGTTACCACGCTTGTTCCAGTAATGCCCTGTACCGTCTATTCTGATGACAGAATGCTGGCCGCCCTCAAAATCGAACTTTCCAGAGAACAATGTCTTATAGTTGGCATTGTCTGCATTTACCATCGTTGTACGTGCATTGGCCTCTGTGCCAGTAATACCCAGCAGCTTGGACAAACCAGTAGAGTAGTTGATTACATTGTACTTGTTTGAACCCTTTGACACAAAAGCCCACAGAGCCTTGTTATCACGAGGCTTGTTGGTATTGTTCAGCAACATATTGCCACCTTCTGTGTAATCTGCATTCATGCTGACATAACCTCCATGACCACCCTGAATGGTATAGAACTTGGTACCGTTCTCAAGATAGCTTACATAGATGTTCATACCGCTAACGCTAACGATGGTAAACATACCCTCAACAGCAACAGCAGTAACGTCAGAAGCCTTGATCACATCCTTGGTTTCGATGGTTGCACCGTTCTTGTAAGTATTCTCGCCATAGGAAAAACCTGCCTCGGCATTGTCTGTACCAAGAACAATTACATTGTAAACCTTGTCCTCGGGCACTGCCTCTTCGATGAAGAAACAGTTACCGGCATCGGTTGTGGTCCAACTATTCACTGCAATACCACTATTTGCCTGACCGGCAATCTGTGTGTTCAATCCCTGACCAGCCACACACATCTTCCATGGGTATGATGCGTTGTCTACCTTCTCTATTGTAAGAACAGCATTTGCTGCATCGGTAAACTTTCCGTTCTGTCCCACATACTTCTGTGCGCCAACACTGAATAGATAGTAATTACTGCCATCTTTCAGAATATTGAACTGCAAGTTAGGATTGTCCAAACTGTAAGTAACACTACCTACAGATTTACCTGTACTTGTACACAATTCACCCGGCATCTTGTCGCTGAAGAGCAAGAATGCACGCTCGCTCCTGATGGTATAGACCTTGTCGTTGTCCAACTGCGACAGATCTGTCACCTTGTCTGCCCATCCCTGCACTGCGGAACAAAGGAGGGCAAGCATCAAAAGGAAAGTTTTCTTCATTTGATTTGTTGTTTATTTAGGTTAATAATTAATTTATTTCACTGAATAGAGTCCGTCTGTTATTGCCTCCACTGAAATGGGTACATAAACCATGGAGTACCAGCCTGGCTCTTCCTCATAGAAGAAACCTATGCGACCGTCTTTCTGTAAGGTCATAGTGCTATAGGCACTGCCAGTGTGGCTCACATGGTAAGGTTTCTGGTTCCAGTTTTCAGCAAAAGCCTTGGGGGTGGCATATGCCGAGGTTTCAGTAATATCCTTCCAGTAGATCTTCACATCCGAACGGCCGTCGCCGGTGGGTAAGGATTGCAATGCCAAGGTGCGCTTTGCTCCGTCGCTCTTTCTAACTGCCTCCATAACGAGGATTTCACCGTTCGTACTGTTGCGGCCCACCTTGATACCACCCTGCTGCTGGTCGCTGGCAACGGCCTCACCCCAAGAACCATTTACCTTCTTGTCATCATTGTACTTGTAGATATTGAAGTATCTGCCTGCACCCTTACGGCTGCTCAGCACCACGCTGCCGTCGGGCAGCTCCTCGCACTTGGGTTCGTCACCACCAGGGCATGGCAATGCAGCCTTGCCTCCCAGGGCGTGCCATGTCTGGCCGAAGTCATCGGTATAGAGCACACGGTTGCCATGGTTCTTAGTCCATACGGGGGCATAGACACGATAGTGCGTGCCTACCTTTATGGTCTTACTCTGTGTCAGTTTGCCGCTACCCACAAAAAGACTCTGTACACGGTATTTATCAAAACCCTCTTCACCACGTTGCATGAAGGCTCCATAGAAGTTGTTTGTTATGTCCGTCCATGAACACAGAGCTCCCTTAGGCGCTACAGAGTGCTTGCCATTCAAGGCATCGCCCCAAGTCTTGCCGTTATCGGTGCTGTAAAGGCGAGCCACGGGATTGGGTTCTCCGTCGGGCCAGTTGCCATGCCAGCAAACGGTGTGACCACAGACATCAATCAAGAGTATGGCACCTGACTCGCGGTCCACCACCATGGCTGGATCGCCAAAACCGTCATCACGAACGCCCTCGTCGCTATAGCTGCCTTGGATTACATACTTGCCCTCGCTCCACTTACTGCCGTCTTTTGAACCAATACGCATAACCTGGTCCACACGTCCATAGCCAATGTCGTTGCCACAAGGACGTGCATCGTTGATGGCAAGCAGCTTGCCGTTCTTCATAGTAACTATGCTGGGTATGCGGAATGGTTCCTTGTCGTTGTGGAACCACAGATACTGGTACTCGCTCTGCTCGTCGGCATCATAAATCACGGTCCAACCGTCAGGATGCTGTTCTATGCGGTTCAGATTGTAACCATGCAACTTTGCATTGCCACGCAGACCGAAGAACGCTCCGTCGGGCACATCGAAAGTGATGGTCTGCCCAGCTTGGGCCGCCTCTACAGTATAGAAACTCTTCTTGTCAGCAATATGCACCTCCAGCACACCCATCCATAGGTTGGTCTTGGGCGAACGGGTCTTGCCGTTTAACTTCACGTTGACCTTCACGGTCTCTGCCATTACTGGTAGTACCATGACGAAAAGCATCACAGCACCGAGAAAATGTTTTACTTGTCTATGGTTCATATCTATCTTGATTTGTATTACCTCTTCCTTCAAACGCACAAGTACGCATTGTGCATACAAAGATAAGAATTCTTTTCCACAATTGGAACTATTTCACATTATATTATATCTATAATATACATATGCTTGCATGTAAAAGGATTTTTTCTTACCTTTGTTTGCTCAAAGTACAATAACGCCAGAAAAAACAAACATAAAGATATGCGTACCTTATCTAAATTCAACAAAATCTTTTTGCTACTCTCCATGGCATTAGGAGCAGTACTGACACAAAGTTGCTCGGAAGAGATTGACAAATCCTCAAGATACACCTTTACCGGCAACACCATTATCAGTTACCTGGAAGAATACCCTGAGACATACAGCGAATACAGCACCCTACTGAATATTGTCCCTATAAGCGACTTTTCCGGCTCCAAGGTCAGCCAACTGCTCTCTGCCCGTGGTAACTACACCTGCTTCGCACCCACCAACGAAGCCATACGCAACTACCTCGTGCACCTCGTGGACAGCGGAGTAATCAGCGACTCATCATGGACAGCACCCGAGTTTCTTGAGGTAAACCCAGAAACCGGCAAGCAGGACCTCCTGATAGAAATACAAAAGAGCATCGTACTCAACAGTCTTATTGACGGTGGCGACGAGATTGAGGCCTACCAGACCAGCGAGTTCAGCGAGCGTGCGGAAATGGGGCAAATGCTGGGTCTTGCCAACATGATGAACAGGAAGTTGCAGGTTACCGTCGGCAACAACACCAAGTATGCCATCAGCGGCAGCGATGTATCAGACACAAACTGCAACATCTTTACCATCAACGGACGCATACACCAGGTAGACAAGGTTATTGCACCCAGCACCCAAACGGCAAGCCAACTCTTCGAAAAGATTGTTGCCAACCAAAGATATGGTTTCTACACCTATGCGGTATTGGTTAACGCATGCGGTTTGAGCGAAGTATTGAACCTGGCCGAAGACGAGGTTTACTACCAGAAGCGCATGAAGGGCGAACTGGAAGACCTGCCACAGCATCCTACCCACACAAGCAATGGCAGCCCCACCCCACATTCCAAGGGTATACTGCCAGAGCGCAGATATATTGGCTATACAATGTTCTTCGAGCACGACTCCTGGTGGGAGAAGACCCTTGGTCTGGCTGACAGCACCATCACCAACGTGAAACCAGAGGAACTCGTTGCATTGGTTGCAGCTAAGATAACCGAAAACGGTTGGGCACTGTCCAGCGCATCAACTGGCACGGACTACACCAACGAGAACAATGCCCTGAACCAGTTCGTTACATACCATATCCTGCCTGCCAGACTGGAACCCAACAAACTGGTTATCCACTTCAACGAGCTCTGGTACAGCCTTACCGACAAGATCAAGAAGGCATCTGTATACGACTTCCACACCACAATGGGCAAACGCCGCCTGCTGAAGACATACGAAGCGTCAAAGACATACGACGGCAAGCGAAACACTTACTACCTCAACCGCTTCCCCATTCTTAACAACGCAACCGACGGCGATTACACTGAGTTGGGATGCGAGGACGACAAGAAAGGCGTGGAAATAATCACCACCGGCACACCTGAGGTCTTCAATGCATTCATCTACCGTCTCAACGACGTACTGTTCTACAATGACAAGTCCGTTGAGACCTTCGGCAAGGAACGCCTTCGCATAGACGTAGCTACCTTCTTCCCCGAATTCATGACCAACGATATTCGTTGTAACGAGAACTTCAGCTACCAGCACCAATGCGTTGGTTTCCCCCAGAGCTCCAAGTACAACTATCTGGAAAACGTAGAAATAAGCGACAACACCAACTTCTATTACCTGACAGGACGTGTAAGCAACACCGGAAGTTATGCGAACTATCAGGGAGACGAGTTGAACGTAGTAGGTAACTACGAAATGACCATGAAGTTGCCCCCCGTTCCAAAGGATGGTGTATATGAACTCCGCATGGGTATCTCTGCCAACGACCGTCGCGGTATGTGTCAGGTATATTGGGGTACAAACAAGCATGCCCTTCCCGCTGCAGGCATACCATTTGACATGCGCCTTGGCGGTGTGGACTGGTATATCAAGGGCGGTTCAACACTCCCCAGTATCGTTGGTTGGGAAGAGGACGTCAAGGGCGACGACGAGGTAAATGCCGAGAATGACAAGAAGATGCGCAACAACTGGTACATGAAGTCCCCCAACTACTTCTACTGGTATGGCCAGACCCAGTCTCTGCGTCACCGCTCTGCAACCCTGCGCCGAATCATCCTGCGCGAAGAGATGAAGGCCGACCAGGTTTATTACATCCAGTTCAAGAGCGTACTTGAGGACACGGACACCGAGTTCTTCTTTGACTACATAGAATTCTGTCCGAAGGAAGTCTACGATAACCCACACACTCCCGAAGACATCTGGTAAGCACATCCTATCTAACCATAAAGCACAACTCGGGCTGTTGGCAATCCAACAGCCCGAGTTGTGTATAAGAAAAGATTTATGTCTTACTGAGCTTACTTAAACCCTTCCCTACTTCTCCGCTATATACATTGTACATATACCGAATGTGAAACGACGCCACTGCACAGAACGGAATCCCGATTTACGCAATATTCCCTCCATTACCTCTCCTTGCGGAAATGCCTCCATTGTCGCAGGCAGGTAAGAATAGGCGCGGCTATCCCTACTGACAATCCACCCAACAAAAGGCATCACGACATGTGCATACATCCAGAAGAGCTGTCGCATAGGGAAACGTGGTGGTGTAGCCAATTCCACTATCAGCAGATGTCCTCCCGGTTTAAGTACCCTGTACATTTCCGAGAGTCCGGCATCCAAATCTTGAAAATTCCTGACACCATAAGCAACGGTGACAGCATCGAACGAGTCTGCAGGAAAAGTGAGACGCAGGCAATCTTCCTTCTGAAAACATATCTCTGTACCTTGCAGTTCAGTAGCGAGAGCGCCAACCTTGCGCCGTGCCACCTCCATCATACCTTCGCTGATATCGGCACCTATTACCTGATGCGGTTTTAGCATCTTACCCACAAGGATAGCGAAATCGCCGGTTCCCGTAGCAATGTCTAAAACACGCTTCGGGACATACTTGCCCAATGCCTCCACCGCCTTACGTCTCCATCCCCGGTCTATACCCATACTAAGGGCATGATTCAAAAAATCGTAGGTGGGGGCGATACCGTCAAACATTGCCTCCACCTGCTCAACCTTCTCTCCCTGCTGGGAGTATGGCTTTATCTTTTCTTGCTTGTACATTACATATAAAAACTCATCCCACCCCTTAGCTGAAGGAGCGGGATGAGGCTTTACTTTCTTTTACTTCCTGTTATTCAGCCACTCGGTCACATTACGCTCGATACGCTGTTGGATATCTCCCTCACTATCAGCAGGAATAAACTTTGTGCCGGTAATGTGTTCGTACAGTTCAATGTAGCGATCACTTACGCTCTGCGCGTATTCGTCTGTAATTTCAGGCATTACGTCACCTGGGCGGTTCATGAAGTCGTGCTCAATGAGCCACTGGCGTACAAACTCCTTGGAAAGCTGCTTCTGAGCCTCACCTTTCTCGAACTTCTCCTCGTAGCCCTCGGCATAGAAGTAGCGTGAACTGTCGGGAGTGTGAATCTCGTCAATCAGAATTACCTTACCGTCGCGCTTTCCGAACTCGTACTTGGTATCAACCAGGATGAGTCCCATCTTGGCAGCAATCTCCGAACCACGCTGGAACAGGGCACGTGTGTACTGCTCCATCTGCTCGTAATCCTCCTTGCTGACAATACCCTGAGCAATTATCTCTTCCTTGCTTATGTTCTCGTCATGACCCTCG
This sequence comes from Bacteroidaceae bacterium, assembly GCA_017558255.1. Taxonomy (GTDB): domain Bacteria; phylum Bacteroidota; class Bacteroidia; order Bacteroidales; family Bacteroidaceae; genus Physcousia. Next base: position 9,229 of record JAFYVX010000094.1, on the reverse strand, counting down.
TCGGCCTTTGTTGTGGGAGTGATAATGGGCTCGGGGAAGCGCTCGTTCTCACGCATGCCCTCGGGCAGACGAACACCACAGATCTCACGACAACCGTTCTTGTATTCGCGCCATGCTGAACCTGTCAGATAACCACGTATAATCATCTCCACGCGGAAACCCTCGGCACGAAGACCAACAGTAACCATAGGATCGGGAGTAGCCAGTTTCCAGTTAGGAACGATGTCTGCTGTAGCATCCAGGAACGAAGCTGCTATCTGATTGAGACACTGACCCTTGAAGGGGATACCCTTGGGCAGGATGACATCAAAGGCAGATATACGATCTGTTGCAACCATAACAAGCAGATCGCCATCAATGTCATATACGTCACGGACCTTACCGTGGTAAACACTCACCTGACCGGGCAGGTTAAAATCAGTACGGGTTAATGCTTTCATATCTATATAATATTTATATAAAGGTTCAGGTTTCCGGTATGTCGTTCACCGTTTTCAGATTTCCGTTTTCAGATTTCCGTTTATCATAGGCTTCTACAATCCTTGTAACCAAGCGATGGCGGACAATATCCTTCTTGTTCATGTGTATAATACCGATGCCATCCACTCCGTCCAGTATCTCCAAAGCCTCTGACAGACCACTGCGCACACCGCGAGGAAGGTCCACCTGGGAAGTGTCGCCGGTGATTATCATCTTGGTATTCGTACCCATTCTGGTCATAAACATCTTTATCTGGGCAGACGTAGTGTTCTGGGCCTCATCCAATATTACCACAGCATCGCTCAAGGTACGACCTCTCATGAATGCCAAAGGCGCAATCTGTACCACATTCTGCTCCATCATCTCACGGAGTTTCTGGGCAGGAATCATATCCTCCAGAGCATCGTATAGCGGTTGCAGATACGGATCGATCTTGTCTCTCATGTCGCCTGGCAGGAAACCAAGTTTCTCTCCGGCCTCAACAGCAGGTCGGGAAAGTATTATCTTTCGTATCTCCTTGTTCTTCAACGAGCGGACAGCCAATGCTATGCTCATGTACGTCTTACCAGTGCCGGCAGGACCTGTGGCGAAAATCATATCATTCTCCTGGTAAAGGCGCACCAGTCTCTGCTGGTTCTCGCTTCGTGCTGAAATTGGCTTGCCGGTAACGCTATATACGACAACACCTTCCACGCCCTCCTTGCTCACGCGCTCACCGTGCAGGATATGCAGGATATCTTCCTCAGTAAGACTGTTGTACTTCACGCAGTGCCTCTGAAGCTTCTCCACATTTTCCTCCAACGCACACATTTCCAGCTCATCGCCCATGACATGAAGCACGTTGCCACGTGCCACGATGCGCAACTTGGGGTAAAGAGCCTTTACCATCTGGATATTTACGTTATTCACCCCATAGAACACTACGGGATCCACGTCTTCCAATATGATATGCTTTTCTATCATCTATTATTTACTTTCGTGCACAAAGTTACACAATATATTTGGATTATACGCCATTTTATAATAACTTTGTCTCGAAATTCATGAGACGCTTAAAGAAAAACTACTACTTAGCTCTATTCTGCTGTATAGTGGGAATATTGGGACTGGTGAGGCTGGCTAACGGCGGCTTCGCCACAGACCAACAGTGCACTCCCCAACCAACCGAAACCCCACAGACACGCAAAGACTGTACTCCCAACACAACAAGCAGTCCTCTCACAAAGGGAGGGTCAGTAAGAGTATATCACCCCATATACTCCGTCCCATCATTCAGCGGCACATTCCGCGATTTGCAGGATACGCATGCCGAGAGCGCCAGACGATGGGGTGTGAAACCCGTAAGGAACCGAGTTGAGGCAGAAAAGAGGAAAGACGAACTGGTTTTCATCGGCAACAACCCATACTACAAGATAGACCCCGGCATGAGCAGCAGCATTCCCTACCTCGTGCCACACGCTGCCTCAGTGCTGGAAACCATAGCGCGCAACTATCTGGACTCACTTCATGCAAAGGGCATACCCTTGCACAAGATACTGGTCAGCAGCGTACTACGAACAGAAGAAGACGTTGAAAGACTACGCCGCATCAACGTCAATGCTTCACCTGAATCCTGCCATAGGTATGGTACTACTTTCGACATCCCCTACAACAGATACCACACCGTCTCTCCCCCTGACGAAACCAGACGCGCCGTACAGAACGACACCCTTAAGTGGGTTCTGGCGGAAGTCCTCCGAGATGTCAGGAAGAACGGGCTTTGCCATATAAAATATGAGATAAAGCAAGGTTGCTTTCACATTACCGCAAGATGAAAGAATACGGACTCATAGGTCATCCCTTAGGGCACAGCTTCAGCAAGAAGTTCTTCACGGACAAATTCCTCCGTGAAGGCATAGATGCCGCATACACAAACTTTGACATCACCGATGCCCGTATGCTCTTGGACATCATCCAGGAGCACCCCGACCTCGTCGGAGTAAACTGCACGATACCCCATAAGGAATCCGTTATGCGAATACTGGACGACATCAGTCAGGAGGCACAGGAAATCGGTGCTGTTAATGTAATAAAAATTCTACGCCCCAAAGGCCATAGCGCCAGCACATCTGGGCGGGACTTCAAACTTATCGGATTCAACAGCGACATCATTGGTTTCAAACAAAGCATCGCCCCCCTATTGAACGCTTCCCACAGGAATGCCCTTATCCTTGGAACAGGTGGAGCTGCTAAAGCAGTCGCCGTTGGGCTAAGGCAACTTGGGCTAGCACACACCTATGTCAGCCGCAGACCCAAGGAAGGACAGCTGACGTACGAAGACATCAACGCAGAAAGGATACATGATTTCCAAGTCATAGTAAACTGCACTCCTGTCGGAATGTTTCCACATACAGACGAAGCGCCGCAACTGCCCTACGACTCACTCACACCACAGCACGTTCTCTTCGACCTTGTCTACAATCCCGAGGAGACTCTTTTTCTCAAGAAGGGCAAAGCACATGGTGCCACGACCCAAAACGGCATGGAGATGCTGAGGCTTCAAGCCCTTGCCGCATGGGAACTGTGGGGCAAATAAACACACATTCACTTGCACGACTCATTCTTTTTACGTATCTTTGCGCTCGTAATAATATTAAATTTTCATATATGAGCAACCAGAGATACATGATGCGTGGCGTTTCTGCCGCAAAGGAGGATGTACACAACGCCATCAAGAACATAGACAAAGGTCTGTTTCCCCAGGCTTTCTGCAAAATCATTCCCGACATTTTGGGCGGCGACCCCGAATACTGCAACATCATGCATGCCGACGGAGCCGGCACAAAGTCATCATTGGCTTATATGTACTGGAAGGAGACCGGCGACCTGGGCGTATGGAAAGGCATAGCACAGGATGCCCTTATCATGAACACCGACGACCTGCTTTGTGTGGGCGCCGTAGACAACATCCTTGTAAGTTCCACCATCGGACGTAACAAGATGCTCATCCCCGGTGAGGTTATCTCTGCTATCATCAACGGCACCGACGAACTCATGGCCGAGATGCGCGAAATGGGCGTAGGCATCTATGGTACTGGCGGTGAAACTGCAGACGTGGGCGACCTCGTGCGCACCATCATCGTGGACAGCACCGTAACCTGCCGCATGAAGCGCAGCGACGTCATAGACAATGCCAACATCCGTCCTGGTGATGTTATCGTGGGCCTTTCAAGCACAGGACAGGCAACCTACGAGAAGGAGTACAACGGTGGCATGGGCAGCAACGGACTTACCTCCGCACGCCATGACGTATTCAACAAATACCTTGCCGAAAAATACCCCGAGAGCTATGACCATCAGGTTCCAGAAGAACTGGTGTACAGCGGTAAGTACAAACTCACCGACGAAGTGGAGGGTGCTCCCGTCTGCGCAGGCAAACTGGTTCTCTCCCCCACCCGCACTTATGCTCCTGTAGTCAAGAAGATGCTGGACGAGATGCGTGCCGACATTCATGGCATGGTTCACTGCACCGGAGGCGCACAGACCAAGGTGCTGCACTTCGTCAGCGACAACTGCCGCGTCATCAAGGACAACATGTTCCCCGTTCCGCCTCTGTTCCGCGCCATACAGGAAGAGAGCCAGACCGACTGGAGCGAGATGTACAAGGTCTTCAACATGGGACACCGTCTGGAGGTCTATGTAGCACCCGAGATGGCCGAGAAGGTCATTGCCATTGCAAATTCCTTCAATATTGACGCACAGGTTGTGGGCCACATCGAAGAAGGCAAGAAGAGCCTGACCATCAAGAGCGAGTTCGGTGAGTTCAATTACTAATTCCCAAGAGTAAAGAGAAATGGCGAACAGTTTGCTTGAACGTCTGGAAGGCTTGGTGTCACGTTTTGAGGAAGTGTCCACACTGATTACCGACCCCAATGTGATTGCCGACCAGAAAAGATATGTAAAACTCACCAAGGAGTACAAGGACCTTGGAAAGATAGTAGATGCCCGCAAGGAATATGTGGGGTGTCTGCAAAATATCTCCGACGCCAAGGAGATGCTGGCGATGGAGGACGACCCAGAAACCAAGGAGATGCTGCGCGAGGAACTTTCCGCAAGCGAGAAGCGCATCCCCGAACTTGAAGACGAGATAAAGCTGCTGCTCGTTCCTGCTGACCCCGAAGACGACAAGAATGTCATTATGGAAATACGTGGCGGCACAGGTGGCGACGAAGCGGCAATCTTTGCCGGCGACCTTTTCCGCATGTACAGCAAGTACATCGAGACCAAAGGCTGGAAGATGGCCATCTCCAGTTTCAACGAAGGTTCCTCCGGTGGTTTCAAGGAAATCATCTTCAGCGTTACCGGCGAGGGTGTCTACGGTATCATGAAGTACGAGAGCGGAGTACATCGCGTTCAGCGCGTACCTGCCACAGAGACACAGGGCCGAGTACACACCAGTGCAGCAACGGTAGCAGTCCTTCCCGAAGCCGAAGAATTCGACGTGGAGATCAACGAGGGCGCCATCAAGTGGGACACCTTCCGTTCCAGTGGTGCTGGTGGCCAGAACGTGAACAAGGTTGAGTCCGGCGTCCGTGCACGCTACATGTGGCGCAACCCCTTCACCAACGAGGACGAGGAAATCCTGATCGAGTGTACCGAAACCCGCGACCAGCCCAAGAACAAGGAACGTGCTCTGGCACGCTTGCGTACCTTCATCTACGACAAGGAGCACCAGAAGTATCTGGACGACATCGCTTCCAAGAGAAAGACAATGGTATCCACCGGCGACCGCTCGGCAAAGATTCGCACCTACAACTATCCTCAGGGGCGTATCACCGACCATCGCATAGGTTACACCATATATAATCTCAGTGCCTTCATGGACGGCAGCATACAGGACTGCATAGACCACCTCATCGTAGCCGAAAATGCCGAGCGCCTTAAAGAAGCCGAACTGTAATATATCAAGATTGTCTAGAGCATATAGAATGTCTAGAATCTCTAAAATCTCTAAAAATAACCCACAAAACCACAACAACAATGACCAGACAAGAACTAATCCAGAATATCAAGACAAAGCGCAGTTTCCTCTGCGTTGGTCTCGACACCGATTTAAAGAAGGTGCCCGCACACCTTTTGAATGAAGAGGACCCAATCTTCGCCTTCAACAAGGCCATCATCGATGCCACCGCAGCATACTGCGTGGCATACAAGCCCAACCTGGCTTTCTACGAGGCCTTCGGCGTAAAGGGTCTCATGGCATTTGAAAAGACTGTAAAGTATATCCAGGAGAACTATCCCGACCAGTTTATCATCGCCGACGCCAAGCGTGGCGACATCGGCAACACTTCTGCCATGTATGCCCGCACTTTCTTTGAGGAATACAATCTGGATTCTGTAACCGTAGCTCCCTACATGGGCGAGGATAGCGTAACTCCTTTCCTGGGCTACGACGGCAAGTGGGTCATCCTCCTTGCACTGACCAGCAACAAGGGCAGCCACGACTTCCAGCTCACAGAGAGCACCGACGGAGAGAAACTGTTCCAGAAGGTTCTGCGCAAGAGCCAGGAATGGGCAGGCAACGACCAGATGATGTATGTCGTTGGCGCAACACAGGGACAGGCATTTGAGGAAATCCGCAAGATTGTCCCCGACCATTTCCTGCTCGTTCCCGGTGTTGGCGCACAGGGCGGTTCTCTCAGCGAGGTTTGCAAATATGGCATGACACAGGAATGTGGTCTGCTCGTAAACAGTTCACGCGCCATCATCTACGCCGACAACACAGAGAAGTTTGCAGAGGCTGCGGCAGAGGCTGCCAAGGCCGTGCAGCAGGAGATGGAGGTCGAACTGACCAACCGCGGTATCTGATTAACGCGTACATTCATAGAACCACAGGACGTTTATTGACATCACTATGGAATTCAGTGCACAAATGATAGCAGGACTTGTTGGTGGAACCATAGCAGGCGACCCGCAAGTTTCCGTATCCGACTTTGCCAAGATAGAGGAAGGTCGCCCCGGTTGCATCAGTTTTCTTGCCAACGACAAATACGAGCACTACATCTACACCACCGAGAGCAGCATCGTGCTTGTCAACGACAGTTTCGAACCCAAGCAGGAAGTCAAGGCAACATTGATAAAGGTTCCCAATGCCCGCGAGGCGGTAGCCAGCCTTATCAACATATATGTCAGCATGAAGCCTAAGCCAAAAGGCATAGACTCCACTGCTTTCATAGACCCCACCGCAACAATTGGCAAGGACGTGTACATAGGTCCATTTGTTGCCATTGGCGCCAAGGCGGTAATAGGCGACGGTTGTGTACTGCATCCCCACGTTACGGTAGGAGCAGGAGCAGTCATAGGCAAGGACACCGAAATGTACCCCAACAGTGTTGTCTACCATGGCTGCAAGGTGGGCGAAAGGTGCATCCTGCATGCCGGCAGTGTGATTGGCGCTGACGGTTTTGGTTTTGAACCAACAGAAGACGGATACAAGAAGATTGCCCAGATAGGCATTGCCGTATTGGAAGATGACGTGGAGATAGGTGCCAACACATGCGTGGACCGAGCAGTTATGGGAGAAACCATAATACGCAAGGGGGTGAAGATCGACAACCTCGTACAAATAGGCCACAACTGCGAAATAAGCAGCCACACGGTAATGTCGGCACAGGTTGGCGTAGCCGGTTCTACCAAGATTGGCGAATGGTGCATGTTTGGCGGTCAGGTTGGCATAGCAGGCCATGCCACTATTGCCGACAGGACTATGGCAGGTGCCCAGTCCGGCATACCCAACAGCGTCAAGAAACCCAATCAGGAACTCATGGGCACTCCAGCCATAGATCCACGTGTATGGTGGAAGGCACAGGCAGTCGTAAAGCAACTGCCCGACATGTGGACCTCCATGAACCGAATGAAGAAGGAGATTGAAGAACTGAAAGCCAGACTTCACGAACTGGGCAGTAATGGAGAGTAAACACTCCCTTTGCAAATATAGTTCTTCTATACCATTATATATATAATATGAGACAACGCACATTAGCATCTTCTTTTACCCTTCAGGGCAAAGGACTGCACACAGGTAAGAACCTTACTGTTACATTCTGTCCTGCCCCGGAAAACCACGGTTATAAGATACAGCGAACCGACATGGAAGGGCAACCCATCATTGATGCTATTGCAGAAAATGTAATAGACACTACCCGTGGCACCGTACTTGGTGTGGGAGAGGCAAGATGCAGTACAGTGGAGCACGCATTCAGTGCCCTCTACATCCATGGTGTAGACAATGTTCTTGTCCAGGTCGATGGTCCGGAATTCCCCATTCTTGACGGTAGCGCCACACCCTATGTCCAGAAAATGGCAGAAGTGGGATACATTGAGCAGAATGCCGACAAGAACTGGCTCAGAATAGACCAGCCCATAGAATACAAGGACGAAACAACTGGTTCGCACATCTCCATACTGCCAGCAGACAGTTTTTCTGTTTCTGTCTCCATAGACTTCAACTCACCCTTATTACCTCCCCAAACCGCCTCTCTCGAGGACATCGATGCCTACGACAAGGAAATCTGTGCAGCGCGCACATTTGTCTTTGTTCGCGAAATCGAGCCGCTCCTCTCCTATGGTCTCATCAAGGGTGGCGACCTGGACAATGCGGTTGTAATATACGACAAGGAGACAACCCAGGAAAGCCTTGACAAGCTATGCGACCTCACAAATGCAGAGCATCACGATTCCAAGCATCTTGGATACATCCAGCATAAACCACTGGTCTGGGAGAACGAGCCTGCCAGGCACAAGCTACTTGATGTCATAGGTGACATATCACTTGTAGGCCGTCCCATCATCGGGCATATCATTGCCACAAAACCCGGGCATACCATCAACAACAAGTTCGCCCGACTGCTGAGTACAGACTGAATGGAAATTTGCGAGCAAGCGCCATAAAAAACTACCTCCCAGACGGACGCGGCACGCTGCGTCCCTAAAGACAAGGCGTGAGCAACCAAGACCAGGCCAAGACGACATCGGATTAAATCGACGAACCGAGAACACATAGAAAAAACATAACAACTAACATACAATGATCAGTCCTTTAGCGTACATACATCCCGAAGCACAGATCGGTGAGAATTGCGAAATAGGTCCCTTCTGCTACATCGACAGGAATGTAGTAATCGGAGACAACAACGTACTGATGAATAGCGTCACCGTATTGTATGGTGCACGAATAGGCAACGGCAACAAATTCTTCCCCGGTGCCGTAATCAGTGCCATCCCACAGGATCTGAAATTCAAGGGAGAGGAAACAACTGCTGAGATCGGCGACAACAATACCTTCCGCGAGAATGCAACAATGAACCGCGGTACAGCTGCAAAAAACAGGACAGTAGTCGGAAGCAACAACCTCTTCATGGAGGGAGTGCACATAGCACACGACGACATCATTGGTAGCGAGTGCATCATTGGCAACGGCACTAAACTTGCTGGCGAGGTTACCATCGACGACCGCGCCATTCTCTCTGCCAACGTACTCGTACACCAGTTTACGAGAATAGGTAGCTATTGCATGGTCGGAGGCGGAACGAAGGTTGCACAGGACATCCTCCCCTACTCCCTCATTGCGCGCGACCCTGCTGCATACTGTGGTCTGAATACCGTTGGACTTCGCCGACGCAATTTTGAGCGCGAGACAATTGACAACATACACAAGGCATATCAGATTATCATTCAGGGAAACGGACTCTTGAAGGACCTGCTTGTCCGT
>JAFYVX010000093.1 GCA_017558255.1 Bacteroidaceae bacterium | reverse complement strand
CCGGGTATGGACCTTGAGGTGTGCTATATGGCAGATGACAAGTTGGGATTGTATTGTGGCCAGAAGCATTCGGATTTCCTATGCGTAAGGTTGCACGAAGAACCTGTGCACAGGGATGGAGTCAGTCTGGCCCTGGAAACCTTCTCTACCGTCATCACCGAGTGGGACGATGTGGAAGAGAAACCTGTGCGCTGTATTGTTGACACCAGGGATCTGGGGGATAGTCTGACGGATAAGGACGCTGCGTTGCGCATTGCAGAATCCGTCAAGGAACAGTATCCGGAGATGCTTGAACTGGTGGCTAAATACATGGGTTTTGCTGCCGACTTGGGGCAGGAGGATGCCATTGCCTGGCTCAGGGATTATTATGAGGAGGACGATGCACGATATCACGCTTACGATTAGTGCAGGATTGCCAGCCACTTCTCTGCAAGTGCGCTTTTTGTGCGTATGTGTTCCTCCACTGCCATGACGAAGGGGTTGGACTCGAACTGGCCACGGACTTCGCTGAAGTCCAGAGTTTGCACCGTGCTGTCCTGTCCGTCGAAACCGAAACCTGTACGGGCACTCAGTGAGAACTCCTTGCGTGCATCCTTCCACAGCATCTGGTCCAGACCGATGACGGATTCCTTCCATTTACTTATTATATCTGAAAGCATGGCAGAGGTAATCTCGCTGTTTTCGTCCATGCCGTAGAAATCGAGCATTGTGCGGTATGCCCATTGCCACTCCAGATCGTAGTAGTTCTGGTGCAGGGCAGAGAGTTCGGCATTGACATCTTCCAGGGAGGCTATTTCCCCGTTCTGTATCTTGTCCAGCAGTGGAACAAGCAGCTTCTTGGGCGCTATCAGTCCGCAGAGGTCCACCCAGTCGCCTGTGCCGTCTTCGGATGTGGGGCGGAATAGTTCCAGTTTGCCCTCCACCTTCTCCAGACGCGAGATGACGCTGTTGCCCAGGAACTTGTTTATTGCCATGGTGTACAGGCCGATGCCTTTCTCCATGGCGCTTCCGGTGATGCGTGCGCTCTGGTAGGCGTAGGTGTCGGACGTGGCACCGGAAATCTCCTTCAACTGCTTCAGGGTCTTGAGTCCGCGCTGCATCTTCTGTATGGTATAGGGCGATAGCAGGTTGAAGTTCACGTTGTCCAACCGTCCCTCCCGGTGTCTCTTGTCGCGCTTGGGCCATTTCTGTGCATCGCGTATGGTGCCCACACTGCGCAGGGCTACGGCTGGGGCAAGGTATGTGACACCATCCTTTTCTATCAGATAACTGAATGGCATGTCCGAGGTGTCGGGGTTTGTGGTGTGTCGTCCCATCACCAGCGAGAAGGCACCGATGCGGGCAGGCCAAAGGATGTAGGAGTCGCTGGCGGTCTTGGCACCACGCTCCATTGCCCCCTGGTGTATGGGACCGAGCTTGTACATGTGGTTGCTCTGGTTGCTGCCACTGCCGGCATTCATGAAGGAGAACATACCGGCGATGAGCAGTGTGCTCTTGTGGTGCGTCACGGTAAACGGACCTGCAAAGATAGAGCACGCCTCGCCGTTTTCCTCGTGGCAGTTGCAGAAGAAGAGGGAGTCCGAGGCGCTGTAGCCATGCTTGAAGGTGCATGCCTGTCCCACAAAGCAGCGTGTCAGTGAGGTGCCGTCCTCGATGCTGCTGCCGTCCTGGACTATGAAGTCGTCGGCAATGACACCATAGCCGATGTGTATGGGGGAATCCGTCCTGGACATAAGCGAACCGTTCTTCAATCGTCCTGCACCTTCTATCTTGGCACCCGGACCTATGTAGACGTTCTTTATGTAGCCCGTATCCACCACGGTGCTGTGTGCCGCTATTGTGCCACGGTTGCTTGTCCTTTTAGTCGTGTGTGACGCAACCATATCCTTGATACGTTGTATCAGCATAGGGCGATGGCGGTACATGGCTGTTATGTATGCCTCATGGGCAGTCAGTCCGTCGTGTATCGCAACTTCTCTACCACCTGTCTCGCATAAAACGGAAACCTCCACGCCACAACCGAAACTCGACTCTCCGTCCACCAGAATGATGTCGCAGTTCTCTATGAAGCAGTCCTCCTCGATGTCGTAGTTGGCAATGTAGTTCTTTATGTTCTCTATGCAGCAGTCGTTGCCCACACCGACGTTGTGCAGTGTGGCATGGAATATGCCGCTATGCTTGCGTATGCCTCCTGGCATGAGGAAGGACTTCTCGAACTTGCCCAGACGGCATGTGCCGGAGAAACGCACTTCACGCACGTATTTCAGATCCAGTTCTGAATGTATGCTTATTGTAGACCAGTCTTCGGCACTGCAATGCTGTGATTCTAATTGCGATATTTCGGTATTGGTGAGTAGTCTGTACATGGATATGGGTTTATATGGGTTCTTTATTTCTACTTATTTTAATATGATATCTTCTGTAGGAACCTTGTCCCATGAGAAGAGTGGTAGAAGTTCTGAAGGAGTAATTGGGGTAGTGGTGTCGGTAAGTCCGGCAAGATATGCCAGTTTGCCGATGATTTCCTGTGGTGTAATGCCTGTGTCGCGAAGATATCCAAGGTCCATGCTCTTGTCGCGCTTGCAGAGTCGTTGTCCCTCGGAGTTGCATAGGAGGGGATGGTGGAAGAAGTCAACGGTGAACGGTGAACGGTGAGCGGTGAGCGGTGAGCGGTGAGGGGTGAGCGAATTAGTTTTCCGTTTTCCGTTTTCACCTTTCCGTTTTAGAAACAGCAACTCTCGAAGGTGTATCTGCTGTGGTGAGGACAGGAGCAGGTCTCTGCCTCTTACTATTTCCGTTACTCCCATAAGAGCATCGTCCACTACTACTGCCAGCTGGTATGCCCAGGCACCATCCTTGCGGCGGATAATGTAGTCTCCACAATGCTCTGCCAGATTGATGTCGTGCTTACCATAGTGCCCATCTGTGAAGGGTATTGTGCAGTCGGGGACGATGAGGCGGGTGGTGGCCTCTAACGGTGAGCGGTTAACGGTGAGCGGTGAGGGGGCACTTGGGCGGCAGGTGCCTTTGTACACAACTCTTCCGTCTGTTTCGTGTGGAGCCTGTGTGGCCATAATGTCGGCACGGGTGCAATAGCAGGGGTAGGTAAGCCCCATGTCGGTGAGGCGTTGCAGGTATTCTTCATATATGTCACCTCTTTGGCTTTGCCATACGGGTTCGCCATCCCATGGTAGCCCCAACCACTGTAGGTCGTCCATCAGTTGGAGGGCGTAGTCTTTCTTGCTGCGCTGAGGATCGAGGTCCTCAATGCGCAATACCCACTCTCCTCCCTTGCTTTTTGCGGAAAGCCAGGAGAGTAGGGCACAGAATACGTTGCCCAGGTGCATGCGCCCAGTGGGCGATGGTGCAAATCTGCCTCGTGTCATGTCACAAAGGTAAGGCTTTTTTCTCAAATACTTGCAATATGCATATTTCTGAGTGCCAAACCAATGGAGATTCGGAATATAATATGTAATTTTGCGCGCAAAATGATAGAATAACACAAAATCAACAAACACAAAGAATGAAAAAGAACCTTCTAACCATGCTGTCGGTGGCGATGATAGCCCTGCTGATGGCATCTTGTGGCGGAGGAAGAAGCTACGAGACAGTGAAAGGCGATCCCATGCAAAGCCGTATCTACACGCTGGATAACGGTCTTAAGGTCTATCTGACCGTCAATAAGGAAGTTCCTCGCATCCAGACCAGCATTCCTGTTCGCGTGGGTGGTAAGAACGACCCTGCCGAAACGACAGGTCTTGCACACTACTTTGAACACCTCATGTTCAAGGGCACGGAAAGTTTCGGTACCCAGAATTATGCAGAGGAAAAGCCTATGCTGGACCAGATTGAGGCACTCTTCGAGGAATATCGCACAAAGACCGACGAGGCAGAGCGTGCGGCAATCTATCATCAGATAGACAGCATCTCGTATGAAGCCTCCAAGTTGGCAATCCCCAACGAGTACGACAAACTCATGGCTGCTATCGGTGCATCCGGTACTAATGCCTATACGAGCTATGATGTTACATGTTATGTAGAGGATATCCCCTCAAATCAGTTGGACAACTGGGCAAAGATACAGGCCGACCGTTTCAAGAACAATGTGATACGTGGTTTCCATACCGAACTTGAAACCGTGTACGAGGAGAAGAACATGAGTCTCACTAAGGACAGTAGAAAGGTTGTTGAGGCCATTTTTGGTGCTCTGTATACCAAGCACCCCTATGGTACCCAGACTGTACTTGGTAGTCAGGAGCATTTGAAGAATCCTTCTATCACCAACATCAAGAACTTCTATAAGCAGTGGTATGTACCCAACAACATGGCCATCTGTATGTCTGGTGATTTCGACTACGATGAAGCTATGGATGTCATCGAGAAGTATTTTGGCGATATGCAACCTAACGAAAACCTGCAGATGCTCTCCTTTGAGACTGAAGCGGATATTACAGCTCCCATAGAGCGTGAGGTTTTGGGTCTTGAGGCAGAGAGTGTTACAATGGCATGGCGTCTGCCTGGAGCAACCTCCGACGAAGCCTTGATGCTGGAGGTAATAGATGCAATTATGAATAATGGTGAGGCTGGTATTATCGATTTGAACCTCTTACAGGAGCAAGAGTTGCTGTCTGCCTATTCCTTCCCCTACACCTTGACGGACTATACAGCCTATTTCCTAGATGGAAAACCCAAAGAGGGACAGACTCTGGATGAAGTAAAGGAAATGCTGTTGGCACAGGTCGACTCCCTCCGACAGGGTAACTGGGACGAGTCTTTGTTAACCGCAAGCATAGCCAACTATAAACTGGATTTGCAGAAGATGCTTGAGGATAACGACTCGCGTGCAGACCTTTTCGTGCAGGCATTTGTCAACAATCAGCCATGGGCAGATGTGGTACAGCGCGTAGAGAAGATGGAGAAGATAACCAAGGCCGATGTAGTGGCATTTGCCAATACCTATCTGAAGGACAACAACTATGCTGTTGTCTACAAGCGCCAGGGCGACGATCCCAATATCAAGAAGGTTGACAAACCTGCCATTACACCAATCTTCATGAACCGCGACACTACCAGTGCATTCCTGCAGGAGATCCAGACTTCTGTTGTCGCTCCCATAGAACCTGTGTTTGTGGACTTCGCTAAGGATATGAGTCAGGGAACTGTGGGTCAGTTGCCTCTCCTATATAAGAAGAACGAAACAAATGATGTTTTCTCTCTGCAATATGTATACGACTTCGGTAAGTCAGAGGTGAAGGAGATGGGCATCGCTGTTTCCTATCTTGATTACCTCGGTACATCCGATATGACAGCAGGCGAAATAAAACTTGCCTTCTACAATCTGGCATGTAGTTATGATATAAGTGTTGGCAAGGACAGGACTATTGTCACTATTAGCGGTTTGGCAGAGAATATGCCAAAGGCGATGGCATTGTTGGAGAGTCTGCTTGCCGATGCTCAACCCGATAAGGAGGCATACGATGGACTTGTGGACGATATACTGAGGTCACGCCTCAATTCCAAGGCAAATCAGCAGCCCAATTTCGGACATTTGCAGAACTATGCCTTCTATGGTCCCAATAATCCAGCGAAGAATATTCTCAGCGAAGCGGAACTCAGAGGCATGACTCCCGAAACTTTGTTGCAGCATATCTCTCAGTTGTCTGCATTCCAACATCGTGTATTTTATTATGGTCCTTTGAGTATTGATGAGGCTTCTTCCACCGTTGCGTCATTGCATAAGGTTTCTGAGAATCTTAAGCCAGTTCCCGACAATGACGTGTTCAAGTTGCAGACGGTGAATGAAAATGTCGTATATATTGCTCCATACGATGCAAATCAGATATATATGATAACATACGCTTCCAAGGGTGAAAAGTACGATGTGCAGAAGTCCCCCTTACTGAAGATGTACAACGAATACTTCGGCGGCGGAATGAACAGTATCGTGTTCCAGGAGATACGCGAGGCACGCGGTCTTGCTTATAGTGCATATGCACTTGCCATGGAACCAATGCATTTGAAGGAACCTTATGGTTATTTGTCGATGATAGCCACCCAAAACGACAAGATGATAGATGCACTCACTGCTTTTGAGGAAATTATCAATAACATGCCTCTGAGCGAACAGGCGTTTGCTATAGCCAAGGAAGCCATCATAAGCAGATTGCGTTCAGAGCGTTATACCAAGTCAGAAATACTGCCATATTACCTTGCTATGGAGGATTTGGGACATAAGGAAGATACCCGCAAGCAACTGTATGAGGCGGTATTGAATATGACTTTGGATGATGTAAAGGCCTATCAGCAAGAAAATGTCAAGGGCCGTAAGGCCATTACGGCCATCCTCGGTCGTGAGAGCGACCTTGACATGAAGTCGCTGGAGAAATGGGGCAAGATCGTACGCCTTACACAGGAGGATATCTTCGGTTATTAATAAGCATCCAGGGGCCACGCCCCTGGATGCGGTGGGATTATAGTCTTTCTAGTATATCTAGTCTTTCTAAAATATCTATGAGAGGAAACAAAAAGCCCCGCTGGCCTGTGATGGTCAGCGGGGCTGTGCTATATATGTGCTGTTGGCATTACATCATGCCGCCCATGCCGGGAGCACCCATAGGCATTTCGGGCTTGTCTTCCTTGGCGTCGCAGATTACGCACTCTGTGGTGAGGAACATACCTGCGATAGATGCTGCGTTCTCAAGAGCAACACGAGTAACCTTGGCAGGATCAATGATACCTGAAGCCTTCATGTTCTCGTATCTGTCTTCGCGAGCATTGTAGCCATAGTCACCTTCGCCATTGCGAACCTCGTTCACTACTACGCTGCCTTCCAAACCTGTGTTCTCAACAATCTGGCGCAAGGGTTCCTCGATGGCACGACGAACGATGCGGATACCAGTCTGCTCGTCGGCATTAACACCGGTGAGAGAGTCAAGAGCCTTCTGTGCACGGATGTATGCTACACCACCACCAGGGATGAT
>JAFYVX010000092.1 GCA_017558255.1 Bacteroidaceae bacterium | reverse complement strand
TTGCGAGGCACGCTACAGCTGCCGCAAGTATCAGGACCGTCCCATCGAGGCGGACAAGTTGGACTACATCCGCGAGTGTGTGCGCCTTGCACCCTCTGCCGTCAACCGTCAGCCCTGGCAATTCATCTTCGTGGACAACAGTCAGCCCGAACTCTTTGCACGCGTCAAGGAGACCTACCACCGCGACTGGATCAACGATGTTCCTGCCATCATCCTCTGCATGAAGGCCGAGGCGGAGTGCTGGACACGCCGTTATGACTCCAAATCACATGCCGACATCGACCTTGCCATAGCCATTGAGCACCTCTGCCTGGCTGCTACCGAGCAAGGCCTTGCCACATGCTGGGTGTGCAACTTCGACATCAACCAGTTCCACGACATCGTACCCATGCCCGAAGGTCTCGAACCCGTAGCCCTCATTCCCATCGGCTACCCTGCCGACGAGCAAGCCCCCAAGGTCCGCAAGGCAATGGAAGAGGTCTGGAAGTAAACCTTCATTGCCCAGCACTACCACACCTTATATATAATATATAGAGAACAAATCTATGGAGAGAATCGGCACAGGCATCGGTTCTCTCCATTTTGATTCTTGCATCACAGAACAAGCCAAGAATAACTAGACATTACGTGTTTTATACCGAAATACCACCGATTCTTTATCGGTAAGTCCTAAAAAAATCGAGTTACCGACCAAGAATCCATATATTTTGCTTATCTTTGCGCATATTTAAACGGTTATAATATGAGCGATGTTATCATAGGACGAAAGGCAGAACAGGAGATTCTACGCCAGCGCATAGAATCAAAGTCTCCTGAACTAATTGCCATTTATGGAAGACGACGCATTGGCAAGACCTATCTGGTAAGACAATATTTCAATGACTCGTTCAGTTTTTATGCCACTGGCATTTACCAAGGAACGAAGAACGAACAACTTGGAGAGTTCAACAGACAGTTGGAATACTATTCAGGTCACAAGTGGGATGTTGCTAAAGACTGGTTTGACGCATTCGCCCAGTTGCGGGAATATCTTGATTCTATTAAGGGAGATAGCCCCATTGTTGTGTTCCTTGATGAACTGCCCTGGATGGATACCCAGAAGAGCCGATTCATTAAGGCATTTGAATACTTCTGGAACTCCTGGGGTGCAGCAAACAACCGTTTGAAGCTTATCGTTTGTGGCAGTGCCACTACATGGATGCGCGAGAATGTACTTTCTGACAAAGGCGGTCTGTATAACAGAACCACACGAAGCATCTATCTTGCCCCATTCTCGCTATACGAAACAGAGCAATACCTTGTTTCACATGGAATAAACTGGAACAGGTATCAAATAGCGGAATGTTATATGATACTTGGCGGCACACCTCTATATCTTCAAATGCTTGAACGTGACAAGAGTCTGACCCAGAATATAGACAGTCTCTTCTTCAAGCAAAACGCCCCACTTGCACGGGAATATAACTTCCTATTCCGTTCGTTGTTCAATGAAGCCACATTGCATAAACAAATTATAGAAGTGTTAGCTAACAAGGCATCAGGATTGACACGCACAGAGATTATGGCTGCCACAAAAATTGAAGACGGTGGAGCCTTGACAAAAGCACTTCGCAACCTCTGTGATTGCGACTTTATACGTCAATACACTGCATTTGGCAAAAGTGAACGGGGAACCATTTTTCAATTAACCGACCTGTTTTCCTTGTTCCATTTGCGTTACGTCAAAAGCTATAGAGGTCAGGATGAAAACCATTGGCAAAATATGATTGACTCTCCTTCTCGCAGAGCGTGGAGCGGTTATTCATTTGAGCAGTTGTGCCTGCAACATATCAGGCAGATAAAACAAAAATTGGGAATTCATGGTGTACAAAGCGATATTTGCGGATGGAAAGGCGAAGGCGCTCAAATAGACCTACTGATTGACCGCAGGGACCAGACAATAAACCTTTGTGAAATGAAATTCTCCCAAGGAGAGTACGAAATCACCAAGCAGTATGATGAGCACCTGCGAGGACGTGCTGAGATTTTCCGCACCGCCACCAAGACACGCAAAGCCCTGCACCATACATTTGTCAGCACCTACGGAATAAAAAAGAATATGTATAGCGGAACCATAAACAGCGAAGTTCTGCTCGACGATTTGTTTGCAGAGTAAATAGAGAAAGAGTTTTCCCTGCATCCACACAGGATGAATGGTTCATCAGATTGATGCGAAAGTAGAGAACCCGTAGCCCTCATCCCCATAGGCTATGCCGCCGACGAGCAAGCCCCCAAAGTCCGCAAGGCAATGGAAGAGGTTTGGAAGTAACAGGTCCGAAACAGAAAACATATCCGCAACACTTCACATCAAAGCGAGGTGTTGCGGATTGTTGTTTATATTTTATTAGCAAGCGGCCTACCAAAATGTATTTCAGGCTGATGCTCTTCCAGGTATATCCTGCCCTATAGGTTATTGATTTGCTTTACATTCATCACAATCACCTGTGTGGGTCAAAGTGATGCTCTTGAATTCGTTTTCAAACCAAGTGTTTGTCGTAAGATCGGGTGTAGGTACACTGTTTTCCTTCATCTGTCCGCAGTTGATAAACAAATTACAGCCGTTTACCTTTTCACCAACCTGATCAAACATATCTCCGCTCGTCTGATTTACTTCTGTAAGTACAGATTCAAATGTGATTGTTTTTAAGAACAAAGTTCCTTGAAAAGCCATATCCCCTATAGTTGTTACTTTGGGAAGAGTGATGCTGTTAAGGGCAAATGCATAATAAAATTCCCATTCCCCGATTTCTGTAACATCTGAAAGAATCAAATCAATCTTGCCGTTATATGGATTGTTCTCGTCATAAGCACCCGAGCCCGACAAGCAATAAATTGCTTCACCAATAGCAGTAGTGGTATAGTTGCCCATATCTATCATAGTCGGTTCGCTACCTGGTACGATAATCGTGGTAATTCCGTTATCTACATACTCTTTGAGTTGCTCCACCAAGGCAGTGATGTCATCTTCGGTAGCTGTGGCCTTGCCACCCAATGTACCGTCTATGACAGGTGTCGCATCCAATGCATAGCTCTTATTGTGCTCTGTGCCGTTAGGATTCTTCTCTGCAGTAAAGGTGTAATCTTTAAGAGTTACTTCTCCCTGCTTCACACTTACCGTTGCTTCCTCTGCAAACACGCCATAAAGGAAAGCGTTGCCATTGTTGTCAGTGGTAAGGGTGTATGCCGCTGTTGCTACCTCGGTCGCTCCTGCCGGAGTGAAGTTTGTCGTAGTAACAGTCAGCGTTTGGTTTGCCAATCCAGCTATACGCAAGCGGCTGTAGGTACGGATAGCACCCTCGAAAGTAATGGTCATTATTCCATTCTCTATTTCGTAATTGCCAGATAAGTATTCTGTCATTCCGAGCTGCATACCGCTTCTTAACTGCATCGTGCCCTCTTCCGTAACTTCATAGCACGGTGCATAGATAACACTGATACTGGGTGTCTCGTTTTCGAGGTAAGATAGGCTTGCTTCTGTACTCCACGAAGAGCCGTCGTAGGTAAGTGCAGCCGCCTGCCCACCATACTTCTGTGAAGTTAGGGTGACAATAATCTGATCACCATTTTCCCACGCGGTCTTTCCCTCATCTTGTGTACCGATGGCACGAGTCAGTCCGCTTTCACCGAAAGCAGGGAAATCACCCACTACAAAGCGCAGAGCGCTTGTTTCTTGTGTCAAGATTTCTTCTTGCGAACAAGAAACTAAAATCAGAAATGAGAAAGCAGAAAGCAGAAACGCAGTGCTGCTTCTCCATACTTTTACGATATTTTTCATTTTATTTCTCATTTTTCCTTTCTCCTTTCTCATTTAATTAAGGTCCACTTCTGAATCATTATTCCAGCCACCAGGGAAGTCGGTATCTGTAGTAGTTGGTGTCAGCGTCACTTTATCCTTACCCACCTTAAGGTCGAAGGTGTAGTGAGTACCTGCAACGAAAGATCCATTGGGGTTTGCATATTCATCCGGGATCTCTACTTCAAGCTTTTTCCCATTAATCGTAACCAATGCAAAATGCACCCCTGCCTTGAAATAGGGATTCGCAGGAATAACTGCTGTGTAACTATTACCATCTACATAAGGTTTCACATAATCTCCATCACATGTTACTACATCGAATCTGGAAATCTCATCTATCCCAGGATAGAATTCAGAGGCAATAACAACATTGAATGTCACTTTTGCATAATAGTGCTGAAAGTTCAAATCAAGCGGAGATCCAGTATTCACACTGCCTGTGGCTATCATTACATCGGCATCTGCAAGTTTTTCAG
>JAFYVX010000091.1 GCA_017558255.1 Bacteroidaceae bacterium | reverse complement strand
GTGGGAGAAAGCCCCCAGAGTGGAGTGGTTGAAATCCGCAATGCCAACATAACACAATAGAAAACGCTCTAAACACTAAACTCTAAACACTAAACACTAAACATTAAACATTAAACAATATACGATTATGTCACAGTTAATGCAACAAATCATTGCTCGTGCCCAGCAGAACAAGCAGCGCATCGTGCTGCCCGAGAGTCTGGAGGAGCGTACACTTACCGCAGCCGACATGTCTTTGCGCGACGGTCTGGCAGAAATCATCCTTATCGGCAATCCCGACGAGATCTTTGCCCTGGGCGAGAAACTCGGTTTGAAGAACCTGGACAAGGCCATCATCATTGACCCTGCCACCAGCGATAAGACCGAGGAATACGCACAACTCTTGTTTGAACTGCGCCAGAAGAAGGGCATGACCATAGAGAAGGCACGCCAGCTGGTACTGGACCCCCTCTATTTCGGTTGCCTTATCATCAAGAGCGGCGATGCCGACGGCCAGATTTCTGGTGCCCTGAGCACTACAGGCGACACCCTGCGTCCCGCCCTGCAGATTATCAAGTGCTCTCCCGGTATTTCTTGTGTGAGCGGTGCCATGCTCATGATTACCGACAAACCCGAGTACGGTGAGAACGGTGTGCTGGTAATCGGCGACGTTGCCGTAACTCCCGTTCCCGATGCCAACCAGTTGGCACAGATTGCCGTATGCACCGCCCAGACCGCCAAGAGCGTTGCCGGCTTTGCCGATCCCCGCGTGGCTATGCTCAGTTTCAGCACCAAGGGTAGTGCCAAGCACGAGGTTGTGGACAAGGTTATCGAGGCTACACGCATTGCACACGAGATGGAGCCCGAACTGAAGCTCGACGGCGAGTTGCAGGCCGATGCAGCCCTGGTTGCTTCCGTAGGCGAGAAGAAGTGCCCCGGCAGTCCCATCGCTGGTCATGCCAACGTGCTGATTGCACCCTCTCTGGAGGTGGGCAACATCGGTTACAAACTGGTTCAGCGCCTGGCTGGTGCCGATGCCATCGGTCCCATCCTGCAGGGTATTGCACGTCCTGTAAACGACCTGTCACGTGGTTGCTCTGTAGACGATATCTACAAGATGGTTGCCATCACCGCTTGTCAGGCAATGGATGCAAAGTAAGGAAGAATATAAGTGGAATAATTATTATAGATAAAAGAAGGAAATGAAGATTCTTGTATTGAACTGTGGTAGTTCATCAATCAAGTATGCGCTCTACAACATGACCGACCAGAGCGTGATAACAAGTGGTGGTATTGAGAAGATTGGTTTGCCCGATAGCTGCATCATAGTAAAGCTCAACGGCGAGAAGCACAAGATGGAGCGCCCCATCGAGGAGCACACCGCTGGTGTACAGTGGATTTTCGAGGTTCTCACTACTGGCGACTATGCCGTGCTCAATAGCTTGGAGGAACTGGATGCCGTAGGTCACCGCATGGTGCACGGCGGCGAGAAGTTCAACAAGTCTGTTGTCCTCACTCCCGAAGTAATGGAGGCCTTCACCGCCTGCAACGACCTGGCTCCCTTGCACAACCCTGCAAACATCAAGGGTGTGAACGCTGTCAGCGCACTTCTGCCCAACATCACTCAGGTGGGTGTGTTTGACACAGCCTTCCATCAGACAATGCCAGACTATGCCTATATGTACGCTCTTCCCTATGAGTTGTATGAGCAGTATGGCGTACGTCGTTATGGTTTCCACGGAACCAGTCACCGCTATGTTTCACAGCGCGTATGCGAGTTCTTGGGTTGCAGCCCCGAGGGCAAGAAGATCATCACCTGCCACATTGGCAACGGTGCCTCTATCGCAGCCGTAAAGGATGGCAAGTGTGTGGACACCAGCATGGGCCTCACTCCTCTGGAGGGTCTGGTAATGGGTACACGTAGCGGTGACGTTGATGCCGGTGCTGTTACCTTCATCATGGACAAGTTGGGCCTGGACACCAAGGGCATTTCTGACCTGTTGAACAAGAAGTCGGGCTTGGCCGGCATCAGCTGCCTCTCCAGCGACTATCGCGATGTGGTAGGTGCTATTGCTGATGGCAACGACAAGTGCCGTCTGGCAAAGGAGATGTACATGTACCGCATCAAGAAGTACATCGGCCAGTATGCTGCCGCTATGGGCGGTGTGGACATCATCCTGTTTACCGGTGGTGCAGGCGAGAACCAGAGCGATGTTCGTGAACTCACCACTTCTGGTCTGGAGTTCATGGGTGTGAAGATGGACGAGGCCAAGAACAAGGCCTGCCGTGCCACCGAGGCTATCCTCTCTGCCGACGACTCTAAGGTTACAGTATGCTGTATCCCCACCGACGAAGAGCTGATGATTGCCCTGGATACCCAGGAGCTTTGCAAATAATACACTAATACAAAGACCGGGCAAAGAATCCGACAATAGTCAGGTATCCTTGCTCGGTCTTTCTTTTTATTGCATCTATACCTTATATATAATATAATAAAGGAACATCCATGAACTACATAATAGAGAACGATTATCTGCGCGTTACCGTCAGATCTTTGGGCGCCGAGGTTATCAGCGTTGTCAATAAGGAAACCGGTGAGGAACTCTGGTGGAATGCCGATCCTGCATTCTGGGCTGGTTATTCTCCAACACTGTTCCCTGCATGTGGCGGCCTGTGGAACGGTGAGTACAAGTACAAGGGTAATACATACAAGATGGTAAAGCACGGTTTTGTGCGCACAATGGAATTTACTCCCGTTGCCGAACCCGAATACGGACGCATCAGTCTGAGCGTTCAGGAGACAGAGGAAACGAAGGAGCAATATCCCTTCGCCTTCACCCTGACCATCACCTATGCTCTCGAGGGCAAGACACTGACGTGTAATGCCAGCGTTGCCAATCCTTCGGACACCGAGGTGCTGCACTACCAGATTGGCGGCCATCCTGCCGTCATGCTTCCCGACTACGATAAGGATGCAGAGGTTATTGGATACATGCGCCCCGAACCCAACGAAGGGCTCAGCGTGGTGCGTGCCAGCGAACAGGGTTGCTTTGGCGGTGAACGTTATTCCGTGCCTCAGACCGAAGAGGGACTTATCCCCATCAGTGTGGATACATTCCGCAACGAGGCTCTAATCTTTGACAAGTGGCAGGTAAATGCCATGACTCTGCTCCGTGCTGACAAGCAGACCGAGATTTGCCGCCTTTCGCATGGCGCTCCTGTCCTGCTTGTATGGCAGATGACAGACCTGCTCTGTCCATATGTCTGTGTGGAACCATGGTACGGTATGCCCGACCGAATCGGCTATAGCGTAGATCTGGACATACGTCCCTACAGCCAGCATGCCATGCC
>JAFYVX010000012.1 GCA_017558255.1 Bacteroidaceae bacterium | reverse complement strand
CGACACCCAGAAGATCAAGGTTATGCTCCAGCAGGCTCAGTATGCCGGCATCAGCGACCAGACAAACAAGCTGGCTCTGATGGGCAGTTTGACGCTTTATCTGGACTTCATCAACCTGTTCCTCTACATCCTGCGCCTCTTCGGCAACAGAAAGTAGTAGTGTTGATATACAAATAAATACGGAGGAAGAACATCGACAGTTCTTCCTCCGTATTTATTTTTTAACTCAAATCGATTTAGGTTTATATAGGGGCTTAGAAATCAGCGTACTGTGGATTGATGCTCTCCCTGATGGCTATGCACTCCATCTCAAT
The DNA here is from genome assembly GCA_017558255.1 of Bacteroidaceae bacterium. Taxonomy (GTDB): domain Bacteria; phylum Bacteroidota; class Bacteroidia; order Bacteroidales; family Bacteroidaceae; genus Physcousia. The sequence continues at coordinate 2,866 of JAFYVX010000012.1, read as the reverse complement.
GAGCCAGGTGGGACGGCAAACGGGAGCCAACGTTATTACGGTAGGAATCCCGGGGAAGCGCTCGGCAAACATCTGGCTTACCAGTTTATAGTCGGCTGTATCGCGAAGGTAGACTATAATCTGTGCGCAATGCTCCATTGTCATGCCTGCCTCTTCGAGGAGTTTCTCCACGTTCTCCCACATGCGCAGAGTCTGCTTGCGGATGTCTCCAATGTGCACCACTTCGCCACGATTGTCTATGCTTGCCGTGCCGGAGATGTAGACATGGTCGCGGTCGCCATACTGCATCAGTGTACCACGCTCGAAGGTGACACCATAGTCGCTGGTGCGGTTCAGGTGCGAAGGGGCATATAGATAGCGTTGCTGCTCGGGTTGGAAACCAGTAACGGCATACGCCCCTAATTGTACCAGCGCCTTTGGGTCGGAGGGATTGCCCCCGATGCCGGTGGAGGATATGTAGTGCGTGTCTGCCGTCAGGCCTATGTAGTTGAAATACTGCTTGCGTGCAATTACCAGACCGTGATACTGAGTATCCACGTCACGCACAAAAAACCAAGTGCGTATGCAATTGTCGGCAATGTTGGCCTGATGGGAAACAAGGACCTGCTCGTATTGGGTCAACAAAGTCTGGGTTTGCTGATAACTGTCACCCTGGTTGTCCATTAGTCCCATGGTCCATATATGACGGTAACCATTGTGCTCAATGATTGTCGACTGGACATTGTCTGCCATGTAGTGCACCTCCATGCCCTTCTGAAGATAAATCCACAGAGCCACTTTGCTTCCATCCAAAGGAGGCTGCTGTATGTAACTGATGGTGCAATGAGAACCATCCTCCTGCATAAGAGGTTGCTGATTGGTACTGTCAGAAAGGAAATAGCGTTTAAAGACCATTTCTGCTCCTTGCAACATCTCCGCCTTCAAGAGCCGATCCGTGGCCATACAAATACGTTGGTACTGTCCCAGGAAAGTGTCCTCGAGAGGGTCTACATGCAACATGGCATGCCACTCTGATACACCATTGACTGTTGAAAAGGTCGAAACTTCTATGCTGACACCAAGCTCAGCAATACTTAATTGTGAGTATTTCATGCCACAAAGGTACAAAAAAAAGGATAATGCCACACGAAAGGTTGTAATTTATTTATAACTTTGCGTGCAAGAATAAATTAGGCATATCCTATTCAATAACAAAACAACCCCAGGATGACAGACAAATACCGCCCCTCCGACCCCATGAGTGAACTGATAAGCGACGACTACCGCATGCTGCAGGTGATAAGCCGCTTCGGACTTGCATTCGGTTTTGGCGATGCCAGCATACAGACCGTATGCCGGGAGTGTGGCGTGGATGTGCCTACTTTCCTGGCTGTGGTGAACTTCATCCGAGGTGGTGATCATGTGAAGGTGAGTGAACTGGTGGAGGATGTGGATGTGAATGCCTTGATGGAGTACCTGAAGCGTTCCCACTCGTATTTTGTTGACTTCCGCCTGCCTGCCATCAAGCGCAAGTTGCTGGATGCAATAGGTGTGTCCAGCAACCAGATAGCCGTACTGATACTTAAATTCTACGACGAGTACGCCGCCGAGATGTCGCGCCACATGGACTATGAGAACAACCATGTCCATCCCTATGTGGAGCAGTTGCTGGCAGGGCGCTTGCCCGACTCGGAGCATGGTTTCCATATCCTCAGTCACCGCCATCAGGACAATCATAGCAGCATAGAGAAAAGTTCGTCTGAACTGAAGAACATTCTCATCAAGTACTATCCTGCCAAGAGCAATGTGCAGTTGCTCAACGAGGTGCTGATGGATATCTATATGATGGAGGAGGATATGCTCAGCCATTGCCGACTGGAAGACCAGCTCTTTGCCGAATGTGTGCACCGTCTGGAGGATGAGGTTCGTATGCGAGGCACCCAGGAGCCCGAGGCTGTTCCCGCTTCCCGTGTAGATGCTACAGACACTCTTTCCGACCGCGAGAAGGAGGTCATCGTGGAGGTGGTGAAGGGCCTGTCCAATAAGGAAATAGCCGAGAATATGTTTATTTCTGTGAATACGGTAATGACCCACCGCCGCAATATCTCTAAGAAACTGAACATACACTCTCCTGCAGGCTTGACCATATATGCCATAGTAAACGGCCTGGTAAAGTTGGAGGAGATAGAGTTATAAGGCAAACAGAACTGCGGCCCCGCCTGTCATTAAAGCAGATGGGGCCGCAGTTCTATTTGTTTTAGGTCGAGGTGTCTTTATTTCTTTGCCAATACCTTTTCCATGAAGTAGGGCAGCTGTACACGCCACCAGCACCAGTCGTGGTCTACGTCGAAGCCCCAGTAGTCCATGTTGGCAGGGATGCCACGCTGGCAAAGTACGGTATCCAATGCACGTGTGCTCTCCAGAAGTTCGTCCTCCCACTTGCCCTGGCCTACGCAGATGTAGATTTTGCGCTTCTTGTATAGGTCCATCCAGGGATGGTCGGCAGGCATTTCGCGCAGGAAGTCGATGGGCGAGTTCATGAAGGTGAGCTCGTCGCTGTACATGGGGAAACCGTAACCGGCTGTATACAGACCGCTCAGTGCAATGACAGAGTCGAAGATGTCCGGACGGCGGAAGAAGAAGTTGCCGGCATGGAATGCACCCATTGAACAACCAGTTACGATGAAGGTCTCAGTCTTGCGCTTGCGTACTTCGGGAATCAGTTCTTCGGTAACGTAGTGATACCAGCGTTCGTGCTGCTCTATGCGCCAGCGGTTGTCGGCAGAGCGGTTGCTCCATGTCTCGCCGTATATGCCGTCTACACAGATGGCACGTATCTCGCCCTTTTCAATCCAGGGGGCAAGAACGTCTATCATGCCGAAGTTCT
>JAFYVX010000011.1 GCA_017558255.1 Bacteroidaceae bacterium | reverse complement strand
GTCATTTCCCATGCGGGTTTCATGCAGGGCTCTCCCTTAGCATTGGTGCTGGCACCTGTAGCATCGAGAGTGGTAGCACCAGAGTTGATCAGGTGAATCATACCGCCAGAAGCCAGACCTGTCAGCTCCTTGCCGGTTACGCGCTTAACAGCCTCGGGGCTCCAGTATGTACGAACGTCGGAGAACATCTGGCCGCAACCTGTCAGCAACTTGCCGAAGAGCATTGCCACTGCATTGCATGCATCGTTCTCTGTAGCAACAACATAAGCCTCGCGGATACCGTTCCAGTCGAAGGTGCTGCAAAGCAGAGCCTCGGTGAAGTCACCATTGGGCTTCCAGTCGGTCCACTGGCGCTGACCCTGGAAACCTGCTGCAATGGCATTGTGGCCGATAGCCTCTTCCTTGAAGCCCATTTCCTTGAGCTTGGGGTTGCCGAGCATGAGGTCGCGGATGATGAGAGTCATCTTGACAACGAATTCCCAGTCGGAATCCTTGCCGGCACGGTCCTTCTGCTTCTCGGGACGGTTCTTGTCCCAACCCTCGTTCACCTTGCAGTATTTCTCTGTCCAAGCCATAGCCTTGGCATACTCCTCGTGGTCGTAGATACCCTCTTCCATGCGACGGAGGATTTCTGTCTCGTCCACGCTCTCGTTGCGCATGCCCAGATATTCTTGGAAGAAGTTCTGGTCAACGATACTGCCTGCGATACCCATGCACTGGCTACCAACAGACAGGTAGCTCTCGCCACGCATAGTTGCAACAGCCAGGGCGGCACGTGCCCAACGGAGAATCTTCTCCTCTACATCAGCAGGGATAGTATTGTCTGCCAGGTCCTGAACGTCATGGCCATAGATGCCGAAAGCGGGCAGACCCTTCTGTGCATGACCAGCCAATACGGCAGCCAGATATACGGCACCAGGGCGCTCAGTACCGTTGAAGCCCCAAACAGCCTTGGGCCAGTGGGGATGCATGTCCATGGTCTCAGAACCATAGCACCAGCAAGAAGTAACAGAGATGGTAGCGCCCACGCCCTCACGCTCGAACTTAGCCTGACAAGCAGCCGTCTCAGCTACACGGCCGATTGTGCCATCAGCAATAACGCACTCCACGGGAGTACCGTCGGCATGCTTCACGTTGGCAGAAATCAGTTCGGCAACAGCCTTTGCCAAATTCATAGTCTTCTCTTCAAGACTCTCACGCACGCCACCCTGACGACCGTCAATGGTGGGGCGAATACCAATTTTTGGATACTTGCTCATAGTATAAATAATGATTTATGGTTTGTTTTTATGCTAAATTGCGTAACAAATTTAAGAAAAATAAATGAGAACACAAATACACAAAGCAGTATTTTTCTTCAAGTGGTCGGATATATCTGCTTTATCATGTACCTTCTGTTTTTTTATAATTATATTAATATTCGATTGCTATATAAACGTTCATCGGCAGACAAGCATCCAGGATGAATGGATATGTCTGCCGATGAATATTATGGGTATAGTTGATGTTACTATTTTTTGCAACAACCTTTCTGCTGCTTCTTGTCACATTGCTTCTTGCACTCCTGCTTCTTGTCGCATTGTTTCTTGCATTCCTGCTTTTTCTCGCAAGTAGCACAATTTTTCTTTTCGCACTTGTCCTTTTTTTCGCATTTCTTTTCGCACTTCTGCTTCTTGTCGCAACCTTGCTTTTGTGGACACTGTGCACTAAGTGCAGTTGCAGAACTCATGAAAATCGCCATGATGGCTATTTTAATCAGGTTTTTCATTGTTGTTTTGAATTAGTTTGTGTTTGTATTTTGTTAAAAAGAACCCCAATTAGATTATTACGTCTGCATGGGGTTCTCAGTATAAGGTGCCGCACTGATGATGTGATGAAACTCCTGATGATAGGATTTGAGGACCTGTCTCGCCTTTGTAATCCACCTGACCAAAATGGGATGGCACGCCATTGGCGGACAGAGTTGATCTCGGTTTCTGAATATAATTGATGAGTATCCCGATCAAACCAGTGCGGCAATTTCTGTGATAAATCAATCTGTCGGCAAAGATGTTTTTTACAGGAAACCTCTGTTTCTCTCATCCTCGCAATGCAAAGATAAGAAAAATATCTTTATAATAAAATAACTTGCTTATAATTTTTGCAACATTTAATCTTATATCCTGTTTTAGGACATTAATTGTTAATAAAGTATTATAGTAACGATTCTGTTGCCTCAACATATATAATATAAAAATCCCGTAGCCTGATACGACTACGGGAGCATTTTGGTGTAAAATGAACATCTCCTGTATGGGAGCAATTCGTATTACTTTATTTTCTGCCAATAGATGGTTTGTCCTATACCAAGGATTGTTGCACGCAACTTCAGTTTATTTGCAGATTCGAACTTGGCAGTAGCATTTACGCGTATCCCCTTGGTGGGGTCGTAAATTTTAGCACCAGTCCATTCTTTATCTTCTGCATCAAACTTCAGTCCGCGTACCAGTACCACCTTGTCAATATCAACGTTGCGCAGTGATTTGTCTGGGTTCTTTACATCCTTTCTTTTCTTTCCTTCTTTGTCAAGCGGATTTTCTACCCAAAAAACCTGTGCATCATATGTGCCTTGTGCGTTTTTGGTGATACGAACCTTACTCTTGCTTCCACCGCGGTCTGTCAGGTACTCGCCTACGATGTTGTCGGCCTTGTCGTTAATTCCTTGTGCAAATACGGGGCATACTGCCATCATTGCACATACCATAAGCATAAAAAACTTTCTCATATTAATACTCATAAAATTTAAAACTGTGCAAAGATATATGTTTTATTGCACACCAACAAGCCTTATAGGAAATATTTTTGTATATAAATCAATATTTCCTTTATATATAATATATATCATTAATTATATATTGGCTGATAACTGATTTATTAATGATTTGCTGTCTCACTATTTATTATCGCAGAATGCTGTAAAATATTTGATAAAAATATTGTCTGTAATGAATAAAAAGTGTAATTTTGTGAAAAATAACCTAAAACATATCATGAGTGACAGCATAATAATCATTCCCACCTACAACGAGAAGGAAAACATAGAGGCCATCATACGTGCCGTAACATCATTGGAAAAGGACTTTGACGTATTGGTAATAGACGACGGTAGTCCCGACGGTACGGCCGGCATAGTGAAGGGACTGATGGCAGAGGAGTTCAAGGGACGTGTGCATCTTGTGG
>JAFYVX010000090.1 GCA_017558255.1 Bacteroidaceae bacterium | reverse complement strand
TTCTGAAATAGTTGGACAACCTGACTAAAGGGAATCGACAAGTTCAATAATCTTGAATTTCCACCATATATAACATATGGCGCTTGTACTACAATTTCTGTCTACGAAAATCTTTCAAAGAACTCTTTCTTTTACAGCGCAACGTCACACCCTCCAATCGTGCAGGAGGTCGTTCCCGTTTTGCGAGTGCAAAGGTACGACTTTTCTGCAAACTGACAAATAAACATGAAAGAAATTTTAAGAAAATGACGAATAATGGGTGTAAAAGGGACAACAAGAGAGAGAAATGGTAGCAATACACCTTATTTATATAATATATAGGGAAAACAAACGGACCCTCCCCCAGCAAACCACTAAACCCAGTCATCTGACTGCTTTAGCCTCACCGCCCAACGTTCTCACAGAAGTTTCTTCACCATTCCGAAGAACTTGTACGGCATGTAGCGGAAAGGCAGGTCCAGCCATGTAGGTGTTGTCACCACTGCCCTGTGGTGTGAGAATACGCGGAACGACTCTCTGCCGTGGTAGGACGACATGCCAGAGTGCCCCACTCCACCGAATGGCAGGTTCTCATTGGCAATGTGCATGATGGTGTCGTTGATGCACGCACCGCCCGACGAAGTATGTTTCAGCACTTTGGCAATGTTTTTCCCGTTTTCTCCAAAGTAGTACAGTGCCAAAGGTTTCTCCCTTTTTGTCACAAACTCTATCGCCTCTTCCGTGGTGTTGAAAGTCAGCAGCGGGAACAAAGGACCGAAAATCTCCTCCTGCATGATGGGGCTCCCCTCCTTCACACCGTCCAGCACAGTGGGATGAATGTATCGTTCCTCACGGTCGAAAGTTCCACCTATCCTCACGTTGCCGTCCTTCAGATAACCCGTCAGACGGTCAAAAGCCTTGTCGCTCACTATGCGCACAAAGTGCTTTGCCTTCTGCGGATCCTTGCCCAGCAGATGTTCAAACTCATTCTTCAGCGCCTTTATCAGACGCTCCTTCACCTCGCTATGCACCAACAGATAGTCGGGTGCTATGCAAGTCTGTCCGGCATTCAGACTTTTGCCCCATGCTATCCTGTGTGCTGCCATGGCTATGTTGGCATCCTTGTCCACTATGCATGGACTCTTGCCACCCAGTTCCAGCACCACGGGTGTAAGGTGTTCCGAGGCGGCACGCATCACCCTGCGACCAAGGTCGGGACTACCGGTAAAGAAGATGATATCGTACCTTTCCTCCAGCAGGGCGGTGTTCACCTCCCTGTTGCCCTGCACCACGGCAATGTATTCCGGAGCGAAGGTTTCGCGAATCATCTCTTCCATCACCCTGGACACGTTTGGCACATAGGGCGAGGGTTTCAGCACAGCAGTGCAACCAGCAGAAATGGCACCCACCAAGGGATTCAGCAACAACTGTACGGGATAGTTCCACGGAGCCATGATGAGCGAGCATCCTAAAGGTTCCGCTATCACCTTGCTCCTGGAAGGGAACATCTTCAAGGGTGTGCAAACCCTTCTGGGTGCCGACCATCGTTTCAGGTTCGAGATGTGGTTTCCTATCTCGCCCAGCACTATGCTCAGTTCCGTCATGTATGCCTCTTCGTAACTTTTGTGCAGGTCCTGCCAAAGGGCATCTGCCAGAGGTTTCTCCCACTTCTGCATGGCATGCTTCAGTGCACGGAGGTTCTCCTTGCGGAACTCCAAGTCCAGCGTCCTGCCACTGCGGAAGAACTCCCTTTGCGCTTCCACTATCTTTCTGATCTCCTCCTTAGGTGTATTCTTCATTGCCATAACAATCTTATTTCTTTCTTCCCGTGAAATTATCCATAGTGTGATATATGCCCAGCACATCGCCCACCAGCCAGTCAAACACCCTCATGGGCAGGAGCGCCTGCAACAGACGCATAACATGGTGAGCCTTCGGTATCCATGGCATCAGCATCAGGAACCTCCTGTCACCCTCTATGGCGCCTATGATGCGCTTTGCCACTTTCTTGGGTTTGAGCAAAGGGAAAACCTTCGACTTCACACCGTCGAACATGCCAGTAGTAATATAATAAGGTGCAACGGTGGTTATGCGCACCTTGCTCTTCATTTCCTGCAATTCTATGCGCACAGAGTCAGACCATCCCACGGCAGCCCACTTGCTGGCGGCATACACACTCATCTTAGGGTTGGACATCATGCCCCCTGCCGAGGCAATGTTGCAGATGTGTCCGCTGTTGCGCTGCACCATGTCGGGGAGCATCTGTCTTGCCACATACATGGGCGCTATGGCATTCACCGCCATTGTGCGGTTTATTTCGTCCTCCGTACACTGGTCAAAGGTCTTGTTGCTGGTTATTATGCCGGCGCTGTTTATCAGTATGTCCACATCGCCCACCTGCCTCTTCACCTTGTCATAGCATTCTGCCACCACCTCGTGCCTGGATACGTCCACACGGAACCCATGCACTGCGCCTTTCTTGCCCAGTTCCTTCACAGTGGCATCTATGCTCTCCTGGTTAATGTCCCATATCACCAGTGCAGCAGCACCCTTCTCAAGAGCCATCTCGCCCATCAGTTTGCCGATACCCGAGGCACCGCCCGTTATCAGCACTATCTTGCCTTTAATCTTAGACATATTCTTTTTACCTTTTCGTCCTATTCTATTGAAATCGGGTGCAAAGTTACGTTATTTATTGCATATTGCAGCCTAAAGTGTGCAGAAATGTGCAAAATACGACACATTTTGCTCCAAATGTGCAGTCTAAGATCAAACTCCTGCTCGCCGTCATTGGCGGGAGCATAGGAGCATGGCTGGGTATGAAGGCATGGCACCACAAGACCATGCACAAGAAGTTCCGATATGGGCTGCCACTAATCATCCTCCTCCAATTGCCCCTCGTCCTATACATTTGCTTGCGACATTGAAGGGATTTTTTTTTGGGGGGGATGACAGAGGAAAGAGGAAAGAGCAATGAGTAGTGAGTAATGAGCAAAGAGGACAGCTCCGCTCATCCGTTCATCCGTTCTCCGCTCATCCGCTCACCGTTCATTCGCTCACCGTTCACCTTCAGTTTGTCAGCATCGGCGCAAACTCCTTCACGGCACGGTGGAAGATTTCTACGGCTTCTTCGATGGAGCACTGCAAACGACCACCGGAGGCATTTTTGTGGCCACCTCCGTTGAAGAAGCGAGCCGACATCTCGTTGCAAGGGAAATCGTCCACACTTCGCAAAGAGAATTTCACAAAGCCTGGGTGCTCGGTATCTTCACTGATGAATACCGAAAGACGCATGCCCTGAATCTGCAGAGGCATATTGACGATGCCTTCCGTATCCCCATTCTTTACCCCAAGCATACGGCGTTCCTGATTGGTGAGCGTCATCACAGAGGCATTCATGCCGGGGATGGTCTCCATTTTCACATAAAGCATATAACCCACAAGGCGCATGCGGTTGGGAGTGGAGGTCCAGAAGACATTGCGATAGATGCGGTCCTTGTCTATGCCGCGTGCCAGAAGCAGGGAGATGCACTCGTAGATGACGCCACGTGTGGAAGCATAGGTAAATGCCCCTGTGTCGGTCATCATACCTGTGTATAGACAGGTTGCCTCGTCCTCGGTGAGCATGTCCTTACGTCCCATCTGCCAAAGCAGGTGGCAGAGGACTTCGCACGTGGCACACATCTCGTGGCGCGACACCTGGAGATTGCAGAAATCGGGTTGAGGATCAAGATGATGGTCGGCCATAACCATAAAACTTTCCCCCTTAGCACTACGCTCCATGCACTCGGCAAGTATGCCTTCCATACCAAGGGAACGGGATGGGGCATTCATGTCGCACACCCAGAGGAGGTCGGCCTGGCGAAGGATAGCATCTGCCTTGTCGGCATGCTTGTCGTAACGGACTATCTCCGAAGCACCGGGCATCCACTGGAGAAAATCGGGAAAACGGTTGGGCACAACCACGGCACATTCCTTGCCCAGAGCCTTCATCCAAGCCATAATGCCAAGGGTACTTCCCAGAGCATCGCCATCGGGATTGACATGACACACACAGGCCACTCGCTGGGCCTCATCTATCTTGTTTTGCAGAAGAGCCAACTGCTCTTCGGTGAGAATCTTTTCCATAACTAAAGACAAAAGTACAAAGAATCTATGCCCACGAAAACAATTTATGCATAGTTTTAGATTAGAACTTGCTGGGCAATCTACGCAATGAATTAAAGAAGTTTTTCCAGTTCTTCGACAGGAGGGAGCAACCTCTTCAAGCGTTCATCCATATCGGCAGTAGTCTTATATGTAGCTACACCCATAGGCTTGTCATAATCTTGAATTACGTACTCAACAAATTTCTTATTAGCACTCTTGCAAAGAATAATGCCTATAGAGGGATTCTCATTAGGCTTTCGTACTTCATCATCGAGTATACGCAGATATCCGGCCAATTGACCCAAATATGAAGTTCTGAATGGACCATCCTTTAACTCAACACATACAAGAGCAGCCAACTCTCTGTTGAAGAACAGCAAATCAGGGAACTCTTCCACACCGAATTTTTCCAGATGATATTGGTTGCCCACAAATGTAAAGTCCTTGCCGAATGTCATAATAAACTCTTTCACATTCTGCACTATACGCTGCTCTATCACGCGTTCGTCTCTGTCCTTATCACGAATGAAAAGTTCTTCGGTATTGATAAAATCAAGCAGATATTCGTCCTTGAACATTGTAATGGCACGATACGCTTGCAATTGGTCGGGGATTGTTTTTTTGAAATTATTTGGCAACTCTCCTTGATGACTATACAAATCATCATTTATGATCTGCTCCAAATCCTCAACCTTTGCTTTAGTGTCTGCTGCAAATTGAATATAAAATTTCCTTTGCTCTACATCCTTTACTTTGCTGATGATGACATAATGGTGTGTGAAACCAATGTTCATAAATGCGGCAATCGGAAAATTTGCATCTATCTTAAACTGTATAGTCTGTAATTCATTCGTTCCAACGAACGAATTACTCTCAATGTCTAGCAATTTGTTCGTTTCAACGAACGAATTATCAGAAAGCATCTGCCACTCCTCATAGAATGTACGCATCTTTCGTAAACTCGCAGCGGAAAAACCTCTTAATCCAGGCAATTCTTTGCGAAGTTGCTCGCTGACTGCTTCAATGAAACCTTTGCCCCAATTCTTATTTCGTGTATTCTTTGAAACAAAGCGTCCGATTCCGTAATAAAGTGCCAACTGCTCTTGGTTTATCACAGCTAACGCACGCTGTTGGCTTTGCAGAATCGCACCTTTAATAGTTTCAACAGCATTGGTTAGTTCTGCATACTCCGTTGTGTTAACTATATCACTCATATTAATATTCGGTTATTTGATTTATCCTGAACAGCCAATATTTTACAACAAAATTAATGAAAAGATTTAATATGCTGTATTAATTACCCACATATTTTCTCCTATCCATATAAATAGCCTATTACCGTTCTCTTTTTGTAGAGTCTCCGTTCCTACCTGTTAACCGCTAATAAGACCACAATAATCCCAAATCAGTCATTAGACTGTTATGCGCTAATGACTGATTTGCGACAACAAAAACCATTATCATCATTACGCTAAGCTTCCTTTGTTTTTTCTCTCGCTTAATCGTACTCTGAAACTATGTCTCTAAGGTACTCACATTGACCTTCGGTCTTCCTCCTTCGCACCTCGGCAATTCAAACGAGTTTGATTACTCTCGGTTTGTTGTCGGTTCAGAAAAACCAAAATTCTTTTGTTTTTTCTCTCGCTTAATCGTACCTTTGCACATAAATATTAATTGATATGGAGAAAAAAGACCTGAGAATAGTTTATATGGGCACGCCGGACTTTGCTGTGCCCACACTGGAGAGACTGATAGAGAAGGGGTACAACGTGGTGGGCGTGATAACAATGCCCGACAAACCCATAGGCCGCCACCAGAGCCAGTTGCAGGCTTCACCCGTGAAGGAGTGCGCCCTGAAGCACAACATACCCGTGCTGCAACCCGAACGTCTGAAGGACGAGGCTTTCCTGGAAGAACTGCGCAACCTGCGTGCCGACCTGCAGATAGTGGTGGCGTTCCGCATGCTGCCCGAGGCGGTGTGGGCAATGCCACGGCTGGGCACCTTCAACCTGCATGCAGCCCTGCTGCCACAATACCGTGGCGCTGCACCCATAAACTGGGCAATAATAAACGGTGACAGGGAGACGGGCATCACGACCTTCTTCCTGGACCATCAGATAGACACAGGCGAGGTGATACAACAGGAGCGTGTGCCCATAGGACCCGACGACAACGTGGAGGATGTGCACGACCGCTTGATGACATTAGGTGCCGAACTGGTGGCAGAGACGGTGCAGAATATCATAGACAACAGAGTGACTCCCATACCACAGGAACAGATGCACACGGACGAACCTCTGCGCCCTGCGCCCAAGATTTTCCGCGAGACTTGCCAGATACAATGGGACAAACATACCTTGGACTCTGCACACAACTTTGTGCGCGGTCTCAGCCCATATCCCGGAGCATGGACAACCCTGACGGCACCCGACGGCAAGGAAACGGTAATGAAGATATACCGCACCACCAAGGAAGCATGCACGGAAACGGAACAAGACTCCCCCACCCTGCTGCCCAGTGCCAACGGTGACAAAACCCTGCGCATAGCCATGCCCGGTGGCATCCTGCACATCCACGAACTACAACTGGCAGGCAAGAAGCGCATGAATGCAGCCGACTTCCTGCGCGGCACCTCGCTGGAGGGGTGGAAGGTTTAATAAAACGGAAAACGAAGACGAAGACGATGTTGACCACAGATAAGACAGATTGGACTGATTGACACTGATTTTTATCAACGGATTAAACGAGATTGAACGGTGAGCGTGGAGCGGAAGGGCGGCGAGTTTTCTGTTTTCAGATTTCCGTTCGCCAGGCAGGCACAGTGGAACGAGTGCCATTCTGTGGATTCCAGCGCAAGCGTGAACTAACGACTCGAGGACTGGTAATTCTGTGATTTCTGCGGGTTCTGCGTGAAATAAATTTATCAGCAACACGATGTATAATAGTCGCACGCAAAATTCGCAGAATTCACGGAACATTTTTATCAACGTTTTAACTGCTATAAAAGAACATGTTAATCCGCAGAAGTGCGCCAGTTTCACAGCGCTGCCATGCGGGAGGCAGAGTTGCCACTGCGCAAGCCGTCGTGGCGTAGCCTG
>JAFYVX010000089.1 GCA_017558255.1 Bacteroidaceae bacterium | reverse complement strand
TTGATAGTATTTTGAAATATCTGTTCATAAGCGTTCGTTTTACAATTTACCAATTAAGTCCTCTAGGATCATATAAACCAAACTCCGAATCGTCACTGTCAGGGCCATATCCGCTTGCCTGCAGAACGGCCTGCTCGACCATGATTTCCAGAACCTCCAGCTTAGGAGGCTCATAGCTCTCAAATCCTTTGTCTTTCTTTTCCATATAGTTATCGTTTTATTATTCCGTTATTTATTATGCCAGGCAGCTATGCCACCTTGTCAGACTTATCACCGTCGCTATCCGTTATCACCACCTTCTCCAGATAATCCATCTCGATCTCCCTGAGCACATCCAGCTTCCTGAACCATCGTCGCGGACTCGTATCGGTACAATAATACTGCTCCACCACATTTCCCTCCTCATCCTGCTCGAGGACCGTCGTCCTGACCCTCGGAACCGACGGGCCATTGCCGTGCCTCATCGAATAATCCAGCCAGGCCATGAACTCCTCGCTCATATGATCCTGCGATTCAAGCAACAGAAGAGTCTTATACTTCGACTTCGTAATCTTCTTGAAAGTCCTCTGCCCCTCAAACCTCATCGTAAAATCTCCACTATCCATGTGGAATGTCGCAATAACCGGCATATCTCTACACATTATTAAATACCACTTTCCTCATCGTCATGCCCGACCTGATCGGGCATCTCTGACGATTCTTTCCAAATTTATATTGTTTATTTCTAAATGTTTATAATTTTGCCAAAGAAAATGAATTTCACTTTTTCGCCCACCGTATCACTTCCTCTCCCAAACACCCCGTAACAAACAATGGGATAGAAAGTTACAAAACAAAAAATATTTTTCAGACCAACCCCTAAAAATGAAGAATTACAGCCTCATTTCGCACGAAGACAGCACCGAACTGGTCTACAAAGACAACAACCACGTAACAGGTGTATCCTTCCTCCCGCTGGACAAGAATGAATCCGTCATCAAGTCCCAGCTCCAGCACCACTTCGTAGTATTCGTGCTCAAAGGCCAGGTCGAAATCTCCTGCAAACTCTACGACAACAAGACCGTCAAGGAAGGCAACATGACCTTCCTCTCCAAAGGCGGCTTCCTCCAGATCACCGCAGTCGGAAAGAACGCATCCCTCCTCTTCTTCGGCTTCAACGAAGTCACCGTACGCACCAGCGAATCCCTCATGGACTTCTTCCAGATCCACGGCAACCAAAAACAATACATCCACAACACCCTCCCGATCAAAGCAAGCATGAAAAGCATCGTGGACCGAATAGTATCAGAAGTCCGCAAAGGAAAAATCAAGAACGCCGAAATCTGCGAAGCCTGGAACATCGAGCTCTTCATAACATTCATCACCTACTACACCAAAACCCAGGTAACAGAATTCTTCCGTCCTCTGGTCAGCACAGAAATCAACTTCCGCGACTTCATCGAAAACAACTACGTAGAAGTAGAAGGCAACGTAGAAAAACTCATCCAATACTCAGGCATGACCGAAAAACCCTTCATGAAAGCCTTCAAGAAAGAATTCGGCACAACCCCCAAAACCTGGATGACCCAAAGGTTCAAGCACGACATCGAGCACTACTGCTCCCGCCCGAACGCCACCACCACCTTCGTCGCCAGCAAACTCCGCATCACCGACGTCCGCCTCTGCCAGCTCACCCGCAAATACTACAACTGCACCCCGATGGAGCTCATAGAGAAGAGCAAGCGGAGTGCAGATGAAGATTAAGATTAAGTCTTTGATCTATTGATTGTCGGAGTCCGGCTTCTTGGACTCCTCGCCGATATACCAGGTCAGCCAGAGTCCTCCCAGTATGCCTAGACTGTGGGAAATGATATACGGGGCTGGCTCATCGCCTTCCATTCCATTGATGGAGATAAGTACTATAACCGCAATATTCATCAAAGTATAGAAGACGGCTACGCCTTGCAGAAGGCGGTTGGCTATCATTTGCGATATTCTATATTCTGATATTGGCATTGTAGTACGTATCTCTTATGCGAAGATAGGAAAATTTAAGATTTTCTCAATATGCCTATTGATGTCGACCTTCATCTAAATGCAGCTAACTTCTATAGTTAATTCTAAAATATTTGTATATTTGACATTGATATTTAGAATATTAAGATTTCAGTGAGATAAACAAGGCCGCTCAGGCAAGAGTGAGAAAGCTCACCCTCGAGTTCGAAAAGCTTGGAAAGACTTATCGTAAGGAAACTTGCAAGAAGTAATTCTTCCAAAGATTATAGGCGTCACGGGATGTGGCGTCTTTCTTTTTACACTCTATTTGATTAATTCCAGTTTTCTGTTTGGTGATTCTATGTTAAACGTGATTTTTTCAATTTCTGATCCGTTTATTGAAATCATGCATGAGGAAGGTTGGCTATTTACCTCTCCATTATTAGCTATGCTTGATTTTTGGGCGAGCAAATGTATTCTTGACGGACCTGATTGAATTATAGAGTCAAATTCTACACTTGAGTCAATTTTGTCAGTAAGTTCGTTGCCGAGATGGATTAAGTTCATGTGCAGTTTATCGTCAACTGCTACTTTGGCGATTACCTTCACTTCTGTTTTGCCGTATGCTGCAACCTGTCCGCAGTAGTAAAACATGAAAGATTTAGGGTTGAAATTAAAACCTTTCTGGAGTATTGACTCTGC
>JAFYVX010000088.1 GCA_017558255.1 Bacteroidaceae bacterium | reverse complement strand
TTGGGGTTTAGGGTTTGGACGCTGCGTCCGCATGTGTTCTGTTTTTGTTCGGACGCTGCACTCAGCGTCTCTACTTTCGTTTCATGCTGTTTGCCAAATTCGTTGAACGTTATTATTCGCCTGCGCTCATCAAGCTAAAGCAGTCGCCAGCTCATCAAGCTCCGCAAGTCAACGTTAATCGCTCACCGCTCATCCGCTCATCCGCTCACCGTTTCTCAAAGTTTATGTCCCATGCGGAGTTTCTTTGTTTCCAGATAGCGGCGGTTGAATTCGTTGGGAGTGATGACAACGGGCACGTTCTCCACGATATCCAGACCATAGCCTTCCAGACCCACGCGCTTCACTGGGTTGTTGCTGATGAGGCGAATCTTGCCGATGCCCAACTCACGAAGGATCTGTGCACCAACGCCATAGTCGCGCTCGTCGGCCTTGAATCCCAGATGCAGGTTGGCCTCCACTGTGTCGTCGCCCTGCTCCTGAAGTTTGTAGGCGGCAATCTTGTTCATCAAACCTATGCCGCGGCCTTCCTGTTGCAGGTACACGATAACGCCCTTGCCTTCTTTGTCGATCATCTGCATGGCCTGGTGCAACTGCTCTCCGCAATCGCAACGCTTGCTGGCAAAGATATCGCCAGTCATGCAACTGGAGTGCATACGCACCAGTACGGGGTCTTCGGGAGTCCATTCGCCCTTGAAGATGGCGATATGCTCCAGACCGTTGCTCTTCTGGCGGAAGGGAATGATGCGGAAGTGGCCGTATTCAGTGGGCAGGTCAGCCTCTACGCCCTTCTCCACCAGACTTTCCTGCTTCAGGCGGTAGGCGATGAGGTCCTTGATGGTGATTATCTTCAAGCCATGCTCGCGTGCCACTTCCTTCAGTTGGGGCATGCGTGCCATGGTGCCGTCCTCGTTGAGAATTTCAATGAGTGCCGCGGCAGGTTGCAGGCCGCAAAGGCGTGCCAGATCGATGGCAGCCTCGGTGTGTCCGGCTCTCTTCAGTACGCCACGGTCCTGGGCATAGAGGGGGTTGATGTGTCCTGGGCGACCGAAATCGGTGGGTTTTCTGGTGGGGTCGGCCAAGGCGCGGATGGTGGCAGCACGGTCGTGTGTGCTCACACCGGTGGTGCAACCGTCCAAGAGGTCCACGGTGACGGTAAACGGAGTGCCCAGCATGCTGGTGTTTGTCTGCACCTGACGCTCCAGTTCCAGTTCCTCGGCACGGCTCATGGTGATGGGAGCGCAGAGTACGCCGCGTCCGTTCTTGAGCATGAAGTTTACCTTGTCTTCGGTAATGAGTTCTGCCGCGGTGATGAAGTCGCCTTCGTTCTCGCGGTCCTCATCGTCAACGACTATCACGAATTTGCCTTCCTTGAAGTCTATCAAGGCATCTTCAATGGTGCTAAGCTTGATTTCCTTGTCCATATATTTGTTTGTTTATTCTTTCTGTTATGAATTGTCCCAGTTTCTGTATCTGGCTGATGTCCTGGTACAACCTCAACCTGAACCTCCAAATGCGGAGCCACAGGAGTATGCCCACTGGGAAGCATATGCCGGCTATCATGTTCTTGCGCCTGGTGTTGAACGGGCGCGTGTGTGCCTCGGTGTAGAGAATGGGCATCTCGTTCAGCGCACCTATTATGGCAACGTCCCTGCTGTTGTGCAGTTGCTCTACAAGTTTCTCCGTTCTCTCCTTCAGTTCGCGCACGACATGGTCCTCGTGGAATCTGAAGAATATGGCATAGTAGGAGGGTATGTTCAGCAATCGTTTCCTGATGCTATACTGTCTGCAATCCTCCGCCAGTGCCTCAATGTCCATAACCAGTTGTGGATAGTCTGGTTCGTGGATGATGATTTCCTTCCTGTTCAATTTGCGCTTGGTGCGGATGCCCAGCAGGCGTTTGAAGAAGTTCTGGTAACCTTCGATGTTGAACACCACGCTGTCCTTGTTGGCCCTGTTTATGAGGAACAGGCCTATGGGCGTCAGGACCATTGTGCTCAGCCAGATGCCAAACCATACTGCCCATTCGCCGCTCTTTGCCATCTTCTCGCCGGCGGCATTGATTATGTAGTAGAAGATGAATACTATTACACTCACCACCACGGGTACGCCCAGACCACCCTTACGGATGATGGCACCCAGCGGTGCGCCTATGAAAAAGAATATGAGGCATGCCAGACTGTGTGTGAACTTCTTTCTTGCCTCCATGTGATGGCGGCGCAGGGTGGAGTTGGTGTTTCCGGTGGTCATGCCACGGAACTCGAACTCGGCCTGTGTGCTTTGTGCGTTGGTGAGGGCGCTCTTTATTGCAGTCTTTCTTTGGGTGGGATTCAGGTGCATGTAGGTGCTGTCCAGAGGTTCCTGCTCCTTCGCCCTTGACATAAGGGCGGCCGAATCCTGTGTGTCCTTCGGGAAGGCTCCCTTCAGGTACTGGCCCTTTGCTATCTTGAGGTAGTGGCGTCCGATACTGTCGCTGACTGTGTTGAGCGAGTCAATGCCACTCAGTATCTTTGTAAGCTCCTTGGTCTTTGCGTCGCCGTTGAAGAGGTTGGCATCCATCATGTTGAAGCTGGCGTCGAACGGAATCATGTCCACCTCCGTGTGGAAAGTCTCTCGCATGTAGGGAATGTTGGCTTTGAGCATGTTGCCTGTCTGCGAATCCATGTTCCTGAACCTCTCGCCTCCGAAGAGTGTCAGTTTAAGGTGCTTCTGGTCTTCTGTGCCCTGCAGTCTGGCAGAGTCGGCCAACACTATCTCCATCTTGTCGTATCCGCCCTGGGTGCTGTATATCATAACGCCATGCAGCATGCCGGTCTTGGTGTCCTTCTTCTGTACGAATATGCTGTATCCGGGTATTTCGCTATAGAAGATGCCTTCGGGGATGTCCAGTTCGGGCGATTTCTGTCGCATGCTCCATAGCAGTGTGGCCAATTGTCTGGTGGCCTTGGGCTGCACCAAGTCCTGGAAGTAGAAGCTGGCCACGCATATCAGTGTGGAAATGATGAAAATGGGACTTAATATCCTGATGAGCGGTATGCCTGCCGCCTTCATGGACAGGAGTTCCAGTTTCTCGCCCATGTTGCCGAAACTTATCAGCGATGCCAACAGCACCGCCAGGGGCAAAGACATGGGTACAAGTGTGAGGCTTGCATAGAAGAAGAATTCTATAAGCACGTCCCAGCTGAGTCCCTTGCCCACCAGGTCGTCGATGTATTGCCAGATGAACTGCATGATGAAGATAAACAGGCATATGAAGAATGTTCCGGCAAAAAGCAGCAGGAAGTTCTTCAGGATGTAGATGTCTATCTTTTTAATATATCTCATGCGCGCACACGATTAACCACGCAAAGATATGAAAAATGGGCCTAAAAATGGGCTTGATGGATGCTAATTTGCATTTTTGTGATAAAAAAGCACAAAACTTCTTGGAGGTTTCAAATAAATGTCATACCTTTGCACTCGCAAATCAGCAAGACCTCCACGCGTTGGAGTGGTAATGGCGGGATAGCTCAGCTGGTTAGAGCGTCGGATTCATAATCCGAAGGTCATGGGTTCAAGTCCCATTCCCGCTACTGAAAAGGAAACTCATTTTGGGTTTCCTTTTTTTTCTTTCTATGCTCAGCGTGAGTGCTTGTTGGATAATTCGAGTTTCTGGGGTGTCTTGCTGTGGCTTCGGTAGAAGGCTCTTGTGTATGCCTTGTCACACGCTTATCGATGGTGAAGTTTTGTTGTCGTATCAACAGAGTCTTGTTGATGCAACAACAGAAGCTTGTTGATACTGCAACAAAATATTATCGTCACTATGATGTGCAGACGTTTGTACAAGAACTATGCTTTGCAGGCACTATAATATTCGTGTAATAAAACAAAGGTCCCTACATTGATGCGTAGAGACCTTTGCGATATTACTTGATGCCGGTGTATTTGGCCTTAGGGGTTTGCTGTGCAGATGCCGCGGCGGTGCATATCCTTGCTGATGCGTTCGAGGCGCTTGAGGAAACCGCTGTAGCTGCGGTTCTTTTGCAGACTCCAACCAGCTTCGCTGAGGGCGAGGCCACGGGGGAATGCCATGTAGTAGAGACGCTCGGTGGAGTTGATGCACTCGCTCCAGAGAGTACCAGCAACGCCGAAGAGATTGTTGTTCTCGAAGTTCTTGTCGTACCCCCATGCTGGGTCAAGTCTGTAGGTCTGCTCCAATGATGTTGTGGGCATGCCCCAGTTCACCTCAGGCATGTCGCCTCTGGCTGCAGGGTAGTCAAGATAGCAATGCTCGCCAGGGCAAAGCATGATGTTGGCGTTGCAGCGGATGGCTGCATCTATGGCGGTGGCGGTGAGTCCGTGGCGC
>JAFYVX010000087.1 GCA_017558255.1 Bacteroidaceae bacterium | reverse complement strand
GCTGCTCAGGTTGAAGTCGGTATCGCTCATGTAAGCGTCAGACAAACCGTAGCTGGTGTTCTGCCAAGAGAAAGAAGCTGCTACCCACTTGCAGAACTTCCACTCTGCTGAAGCCAGGAACTCCATGGTGTTGTTGTCCAGAAGGTCGTTCATGTTAATCTTCTCGCCATCAGCATAACCGTCCTTTGTAGAACACTTGTCGAAGTAGTAGCGCCAAGAGGCTGCGATCTTAACGTTCTCGATGGGGCTGTACTGAGCACCGATGTTCAACAGAGCAGGCATATCGGTACGAACTTTGTTGCCATCTGCGTAGAGAGGGAGAAGACTTGTAGCAACAACACTCTCAGGGGTTGTAGTGTTCTTCAGATTAATCTTTGTCTTGAACTCATACTTGGCAGCCAGTTCCAAACCCTTGATGGGACGATAGTGAATACCGATGATGGGTGTGATGCCGAAACCAGACTGCTGGCAATCCAAAGCAATATTAGAAGGAGTAGGAGCTGGAAGAGAGTTGTAAGTCTGACCACCATCAACAGAGTAACTCATATTCTCGATACCACCAACATAACCGCAGGTAGCATAGATACCACGAACACCTACATAAGCAGACAGGTTGTCAAGAATCTTGTAAGTACCACCAATCTGAAGACCGAAGTAGTTCTGCTTACCAGTCATAGAAGACTGCATGTTGTAGCGGAACTTGTTTGTCATGATGTCCTGAACCATACCGGGAATAGCTACAGCAGGAACGCCCATGCCAGCGAGTTGATCGGGAAGAGCTGCGCCAACACCTGTGTAAATCAAGGTAGATGCAACTGTCTCAAGAGAACCAAGACCATTGTTGAACTCGCAAGTACCACCACCTGCTGCTACACCAAAGCGAGCTGATATGCTCCACTTGTCCTGAACGTAAGCAAAGTCGAATGAAGGAACTACTGGAGCGAAAGCTTCGCCCTTGTAGTTGTGGGTTGTCTGACCATCCTTGAAAGCATACAGGGGGAAGGTTGTAGCGATAGAACGAGTCTGCATAGCTGTCATTGCAGATGCGCTGATGTGCCAGCCCTTATTCAGGAATGCCTGACCAGCGGGATTGGCATAGAGGCTGGTGAGGTTAATGTCAGCATCCTGTGCAAAGAAGCGCAGGCTGTGTGCGTTCTGATTAGTTGTTGTCAAAAGACCACCAGCGAAAGCTGATGAAGCGGCCAATGCTACGGCCAGAGATGTTACAATCTTTTTCATATTTATTACATTCTTTGTGTAAAACCGGGTGCAAAGGTAACACATTTTTGCGAATTGTGTGCATAGATTACATCTTTTTGTGCAATATTTACGTTATTTTGTTTCAAATAGTGGCAATATGGGCAAATACATTATATATAATATACGTGCGCACGTGAGGAAAGCAAGTAGAGTTTTTCCTTGAATTTTAGGAGTTTTTCCTTCGCACATTACATATATAGATGTATCTTTGTACCATAAAAATCAATTAAGAATAAAGAAATAGATATGAAAAAGACACTTTTGAGCGCCCTCGTGGCAAGCACCTTTCTGTTTAGCTGTACCAACGAAAAGAATACCGGCAACACCACTACAGCAAACATAACGGGTGAATGGAACATAGCAGAGGCAAATGGCATAAGCACAGAGAACAGCGAGAACCTGCCCTTCATCCATTTTACCGATAGCGGCACAGTCCACGGCAATGCATCCGTGAACACGTTCTTCGGAGAATACGTTCTGAAGGGCGACAGTCTCTTCTTTGAGCAGATGGCAGCCACCAGCATGATGGGACACGACATGGAAGTGGAAATGGCCGTCATGTCGGCACTTGCCCAGTGCGCCACCGTGGATATACAGGATTCCACCCTGAATGTCAAGAATCACGACGGAAATGTGGTGATGAGTCTGACACGAAACTGAAACAAAGACAAGTATACCATAAACCAAAGGTCTCATGCCACTAATTGCATGAGACCTTTGGTTTATGGGGGGGTAATTCTGCTTTTCTCTTAGCTTTATTTACCCTATTCTATAGTTCTGGGATTATGACTTAAAGTTTATCCAAGCTCTCCTTTTCATTTCCTGAATTCAAATCCCTTGCCAAATGTTCATCTATCCTGCGTGACGCATATTTCCACATCTTAATGCAGAAGACGAGAAATACCACAAATACAACCAGTACGGCTATTGGCGGAAGAGTCTTTACGGAAAACAACATAGTGTCGTAAAGACCATGCAGTAGGATTGGCACAAGAAGTACCATGATACGGTTCTTTTTGTATCCTCTGGAATTGGGATAGAACTTGACCAGCGAATAATAGTAACCCATCATAATACCAAAGCAAAGATGACCGGGAACAGCAAAGATGGCCCTGACAATTCCTACTGAAAGGAAATTATCAATATTGCCAAACAAATACAAAATATTCTCTAAGGCTGCAAATCCCATAGCCACGCAGGCTGCATACACGATGCCATCAAATTTCTCATCGAAATAAGAATTATTACGCAAAAAGAACCACAGCACTGCATACTTGGCAAGTTCCTCAGGTATGGCTGCACCAAAGAATGACAAGCGTACGGCATCAAGCACAGAGGTCACTTCGTCAGAGAAGAACCCTAACGCACCTAAAGGGAGTGAAACCAATACTGACAACAGACATGACAAGACTCCATAGTAGAATGCCTTGCGCAATTGTTCCTTTGGTTCAGGTTGCAAACTATCCTTCTTGTATATAATGAATACAAAAATTACAATAGGCAACATTGCCGTTGCAAAAACGAGGAAATTCATAGGCATACAAATTAAATCATCTGGTTATATTCCCTCAAAAAAATATCATCATATCTACTTAACGAATACAAGTGGATTACCATAAACACTTTCGCTAACATTGCAACCATCCCACACAAGGCTGCCGTTCACCCATGTGGACTCCACGCGCCAGTGCATGGCATCGCCCTCGCGTGGTGACCATCCGCACTTGCTCAGTACATCGGTCGGGGTTATGGTGTGTGGAGTCTCCTTGCGACGGACAAGCACCAAGTCTGCCATCATACCCTCTTGGATATATCCACGCTCCTTGATACCGAATAAATTCGCGGGATTGTGACACATGAGTTGGACAAGGCGTTCAATACTAAGTACTCCCTCGTCCACCATCTCCAGCATGCTCACCAGAGAGAACTGAACCATGGGCATACCGCTCACCGCCGTGCGTGCACCACCCTGCTTCTCGCTCAGCAGGTGGGGGGCATGGTCGGTGCCTATGCATGTTATGCGCCCGTCGGTCAGAGCCTGGCGCAGAGCCTTGCGGTCGCTGACCGACTTGATGGACGGATTGCACTTTATGCGCCCCCTCAGACGTGCATAGTCCTCGTCGGTATATAGCAGATGAGCCACGCAGGCCTCGCCCGTAACATTTCCACCGAGCAAGTCCAGTTCCCTCTCCGTGGAGATATGAGCTATGTGCAGGCGTGCCCCGCTTGCCTTTGCCAGTTCCGCCGCCAGAGCCGAACTCTGCCAGCAAGCCTCGGCATCCCTTATCTCGGCATGGTGC
>JAFYVX010000086.1 GCA_017558255.1 Bacteroidaceae bacterium | reverse complement strand
GTAATCAGCAGGAATACCGATTCCAGTTGAAGCAATGTGCCGAAGATGCTTTTCTTCATTCAGTGTTTCGTTTTGTTTTATTTTGCTTGGCAGTTTTCACCTTTCACCTTTATTCGCCTTCGCTCATCAAGCTAAAGCAGTCACCTTTCCGTTTTATCGTACGCGTGCTTTGGATAGTCGATGGTATAGTGCAAACCTCGGCTTTCCTTTCTTTCCAGGGCATGGCGTGTTATCAGATAACCCACGTTTATCATGTTTCTCAGTTCACAGATGTCCTTGGTGGGCTTCACGCGCTTGAACAGGTGTTCTGTCTCCTCAAAGAGAAGGTCCAGTCGTTCCCAGGCACGGTGCAGACGAAGGTCGCTACGAACAATTCCCACATAGGTGGACATTATCTGGTTCACCTCCTTCATGTCCTGGGCAATGAGCACCTGTTCCTCGTTGCTCAGTGTGCCCTCGTCGTTCCACTCGGGTATGTTGTCGTTGAACTTGTATGTGTCCACCACCTCTATAGAGTGCTTTGCCGCGGCATCGGCATACACCACCGCCTCTATCAGCGAGTTGCTTGCCAGACGGTTGCCTCCGTGCAATCCTGTGCACGAACATTCGCCTATAGCATACAGGCGTCGGATACTGCTCTGTCCGTCAAGGTCGACCTTGATGCCGCCACACATGTAGTGTGCACATGGCGAAACGGGTATGTAGTCCTTCGTTATGTCTATGCCCATGCTCAGGCACTTGGCATAGATGTTGGGGAAGTGCTTCTTGGTTTCCTCTGGGTCTTTGTGCGTCACATCCAGGCATACATGCTCTATGCCATGTATCTTCATCTCGTTGTCTATGGCCCGAGCCACTATGTCGCGCGGTGCCAGGCTGAGGCGCTCGTCATACTTTTGCATGAACTCCTCGCCGTTGGGCAGTCGCAATATGCCGCCATATCCTCGCATGGCTTCGGTTATCAGGTATGCAGGATGCTTCTCTTTGGGGTTGTACAGGGCGGTGGGATGGAACTGCACGAACTCCATGTCCTGCACCTTGCCCTTGGCACGGTACACCATGGCTATGCCGTCGCCAGTGGCTATCTTGGGGTTGGTGGTAGAGGAATATACGGCACCCGTACCACCGGTTGCCACCACGGTAACTTTTGACAGATAGGTGTCCACCTTGTCGGTTTCGGGGTTCAGTATGTATGCTCCGAAGCATTCCACATCGGGTGTGCGCCTTGTCACACGCACGCCTATGTGGTGCTGGGTGATGATCTCCACGGCAAAGTGGTTTTCAAGTACCGTTATGTTCTTGTCCTGGCGCACAGCCTCCATCAGGCCTCTCTGTATCTCAAAGCCTGTGTCGTCGGCATGATGCAGTATTCTGAATTCCGAGTGACCGCCCTCTCTGTGCAGGTCAAACTCCCCGTCTTCCTTCTTGTCAAAGTTCACACCCCATCGTACCAGGTCTTTGATTCCGGCAGGTCCTCCCTTCACCACCTGCTCCACGGCAGCTGGGTCGGAGATATAGTCACCGGCTATCATGGTGTCCTCGATATGCTTGTCGAAGTTGTCCACCAGCAGGTTTGTCACCGATGCTATGCCGCCCTGGGCTTTCGAGGTGTTTGACTCCTCAAACGATGTTTTACACACAAGGGCCACCTTGCCCTTGCCGCTCTGGCTCACTTTCAATGCGTAGCTCATGCCTGCTACGCCCCCTCCGATAATGAGAAAATCAAATTTCTTAATCATTTCGTTACTTCCTTTTTATTTGGTCGTGAATCCAGTGTCCGCCTTTATTTTGTTCTGGTGTGCGCGGAATTCAGTATCCTTAATCTGCACAAAGATATGAAAATAACATCATACACGCAAGCACGCGCCCGCGATTTCGGATATATTAACGCCGTTTTGCCTTATTATCATGCCTGCTGTTTATGTAAATTGATAAAATTATGTACATTTGCCGTTGTATAGAACATTATGTTTTGTCCCAATGAAAAGAACTATATTCTGCCTCCTGTCGGTATTTCTGCTACTGTCCTGTAAAACCAAGCGTGAGATTATACAGCTTGAACCTGAGATAAGGACGGTTTATGTTGAGCGAAACAAGGTGTCCGACGAGGACATCATGCTCCTGACAATGCTGAAGCAGGGATTCCGCAACTTCAGTACCTCTCCTATGTACTCTACCGACACATGGGAAGGGAGGCTGCAATCACGTTTGCTGGAACTTTGTAACTCGCAGATGTTCCAAAGCAGCCAGTTGGGACTGGTGGTGTACGATATCACTGATGGTAAATATATCTTTACAATAAATGGCGACCATCGCATGCGTCCGGCATCGTGCCAGAAACTTGTTACGGCCATATCTGCCCTCGACCTTCTCGGTGGCGAATACAACTACGTTCCACGCATTGACGAAGCTGGCGAGGGTTGGTGCTGGGACGACAACATTACCTCTCAGATGCCATATCGCGAGCGCAAAACATGGCACATGAACGAAGTTCTGCACATCATGATGAAGGATAGCGACAATCGTCTGGCAGAAAGTTTATTCTGGCAACTGTCAACATTCGGTGGCGGCAAGTTTGGGGACATAAAGAAGGTGGTGTCAAACATAGAATTGGTATTCCAACGTGCTGGTATACCAAAGGATAGCGGTTACAAGATAGCCGACGGCAGCGGTCTTTCGCTCTACAACTACATCACCCCCCAGATGCTCAATGCCTTGCTTGTATATGCATGGTGGCAACAGGACATCCGTGCTCATCTTGTACCTTCTCTGCCTGTAGGAGGTGTGGACGGTACTCTGAAGAAACGTTTCCACGGCACATCGGCATACAACAATATCTTTGCCAAGACAGGTACCGTAAGCGGCATATCCTCACTGAGCGGTTATGCCAATGGCGGCAACGGTCACGTAATATCTTTCTGTATAATAAACCAGGGTGTTGAGCGAGGCAGTATAGGCAGAAGTTTCCAGGATCAGGTGTGCATAGCATTAACTGAAAAATAGTAAAATATATTTACTATATGTATATTCTAAATCGGTTAATTTAACAGCTATCAGTTGTTCTTTTAACGACTATCAGCGGTTCACTTAACGGCTACCAGTGGTTCACTTAACGGCTAATAGCGGTTCACTTAACGGCTAATAGCGGTTCACTTAACGGCTAATAGCGGTTCACTTAACGGCTAATAGCGGTTCGCTTAACGCTTGAATTACTTTTTCACCACATATATAAAATATGCGCCAATGTCGAAATGACAAAGGCGCATATTTATAATATGTGTAAAGAGTTTATTACCTTATGAACAGCATCTCGCGATACTTGGGCAAGGGCCAGAGTTCGTCGTCAACAATCATTTCCAGTTTGTCCACATAGGAGCGTATTTCTTCTATTAGCGGAGCAACATTATCGTGATATGCTATTGCCTTTTCTCGCTCTGACTCCAGATGGTTTGCTACCTTTCGTGCACCAATAAGCGAGTAGACATGCTCGGTGATGAAGGCCGTGTTTTCTGCTATCTTTTCTATAAGAGCCAAATTGTTGGCATTCATCACCTTGGCCTGTTCGGCAGGGAATATCTGTGACACCTTGAGAACATTGTCCAGCAACTGACTCTGGTATCGTGTTGCAACAGGTACTATATGGTTCAGGCAAAGATCACCGAAGATTCGTGCCTCTATCTGTATCTTCTTGGTGTATGTCTCCAGCTTTATCTCGTTGCGTGCCTCCAGTTCTGCCTTGCTCAGCACATTCATTCTGGTAAACATCTGCACTGTTTCATCGGAAAGATACTGGTCCAGGATTACAGGTATGCTTGTCTCAACATCCAAGCCACGTTTTTCGGCCTCCACCTTCCACTCGTCGCTATAACCGTTTCCATCAAAATGGATAGGTTTGCATGCCTTGATGTCTTCACGCACTACGGTGAGTATGGCCTTCATCATATCCATTCCAGAGGATATGAGTTTGTCAACACGCATCTTGAAGTCAGTAAGTTGCTCTGCCACGGCAGTGTTCAGCACTATCATTGAAGCGGCACAATTGGCCTGTGCACCCACAGCACGGAACTCAAAGCGGTTGCCGGTAAAGGCAAACGGAGAGGTACGGTTGCGGTCGGTATTGTCCACCAGAAGTTCGGGAATCTGTGGAATATCGAGCATTACGCTCTGG
>JAFYVX010000003.1 GCA_017558255.1 Bacteroidaceae bacterium | reverse complement strand
TGATAATAAGGAGGATAGTTTATTGGGATGGTGAACACACCAATGAATAACCCTCCCTATTGCAAGCCTTTCCCATACTGAAAAGGGTAGACTTTCAGCCCCAGTTTTGTTGACTTTTTGACGGGAAAGGTGGGCTTCATACGGATATTGTTTACTTAGTGATGCTTTTTTCAAATATATTTTGTATCTTTGTCGTGAGTTACACACGTACATGGCACACACACGAGGATTTGCTTACCCCCGGGTCACGCAACGATAAACACAACATTACTACCCAATAAGAATATAAAGGAATTATGAGCAACGATCAGCAGCGTGCTGAATTGCACCGAACCATATGGAAGATAGCCGACGACCTGCGCGGGTCGGTGGACGGATGGGAGTTCAAGAGCTATGTGCTGGGCACACTCTTCTACAGATACATTTCCGAGAGCATAGTGGAGTACATCAACGCCCTGCAGAAGGAGGCTGGCGTGGAGGATTTCGACTATACGCTGATGGACGATGCCGATGCCGAGGAGGCACGCGAGATGGTGGTGGAGGAAAAGGGCTACTTCATCCTGCCCTCGCACCTGTTTGCCAACGTGGCCAAGAAGGCCGACAAGAACGAGAACCTGAACGAGACGCTTAGCCAGGCCTTCCGTGCCATAGAAGCCTCGGCACAGGGACAGGCTTCGGAGGACGACCTGCGTGGATTGTTTGGCGACTTCCTGGTGGACAGCACCTCGCTGGGGCGCACCGTAACGAAGCGCAACGAACTGCTTGCCAAGGTGCTGAAGGCGGTGAGCGAGATGAACCTTTCGGACAAGCTGGCGGACAACACCATCGATGCCTTTGGCGATGCCTACGAGTTTCTGATGCAGATGTATGCCGCCAATGCCGGCAAGAGCGGTGGCGAATACTTCACACCCCCAGCCGTGAGCGAACTGCTGGCACGCCTCTGCACCATACGCAACAGCAATATCCGCCGTGTCTACGACCCCGCATGCGGTAGCGGTTCCCTGCTTCTGAAGTTTGCCAAAACCATAGGCAAGGGCAACCCCAACCTGCAATACTACGGACAGGAAATCAACCCCAGCACCTACAACCTCTGCCGCATAAACATGTTCCTGCACGGCATCAGTTTCGACAATTTCGACATAGAATTGGGCGACACGCTCACCGACCCCAGACACCTGAATCTGGCCAGGGAGGTGCACGGTTTCGATGCCATAGTCAGCAATCCCCCCTATAGCATCAAGTGGGAGGGCGAGGACAACCCCATACTTATCAACGACGAGCGCTATTCCCTTGCCGGCATTCTGGCACCGAAGTCCAAGGCCGACCTTGCCTTCACCATGCACATGCTGCACCACCTGAGCGAGAGCGGTGTGGCCTCTATCGTTGAGTTCCCCGGCGTGCTTTATCGTGGCGGTGCGGAGCAGAAAATCCGCAAGTATCTGCTGGAGCATAATGCCGTGGATGCCGTCATCCAGTTGCCCGCCAACCTCTTCTTTGGCGTGAGCATAGCCACCTGTATCATCGTGCTTCGCAAGGGCACCAAGACGGACAACCATGTGCTGTTTGTGGATGCATCGGGCGAGTTTGAAAAGGAAGGCAACAAGAACTACCTGCGCCCCAAGCATCAGGACCGCATAGCGGAGGCGATAGAAAAGCGCCAGGACGAGCAGTATTTCTGCCGTCTGGTGAAGAATGAGGATATCATCGCCAATGATTGCAACCTCAGTGTATCTAGCTATGTAGAGCAACCCGATACTCGCGAAAAGATTGATATTGCAGAAGTAAATGAAGCGTTGAAGGAAGTTGTGCAAAATGTGAACAAGTTCCGTCAGCAGGTGGATGATATTGTAAAAATGTTGGGGGAATGAGTATGAGTGCGGTTGAGTGGAAGAAATTGGGGGATGTTTGCGAAGTAGGCACAGGTAGCAACAATCGTGAAGATGCTTGCTATAATGGTCTATATCCATTTTATGTTCGCTCAAAGGATGTACTTCGTATAAACAAATATTTATTTGATGAAGAAGCCATAATTATACCGGGTGAAGGTGGCATCGGTGATATATTTCATTATGCAAATGGAAAATATGGCTTGCATCAACGTGCATATAGAGTTCATCCAATAGATGATGAAGTCGTATGCAAATACTTATATTATTATTTGTCTGATAAATTTAAACAATATATAATCTCAAAATCGGTAGGGGCAACAGCAACATCAATAAGAAAACCTATGCTTGAAGGATTTATGTTGCCTATCCCTTCCCTCGCCAAGCAACAAGAAATAGTATCTCACCTCGATACCTTCACCTCCCTTATCTCCAACCTTGAAAGCGAGCTTGACATGCGTCGCAAGCAATACGAGCATTATCGCAATCAGTTGTTGGATTTTGAAGGAGTGGAAGGCGTTGAGTGGAAGACTTTGGGAGAAGTTTGTGATGTTTTTGATGGTACACATCAAACACCTCAATATACTGATTTTGGTGTAAAATTTGTAAGTGTTGAAAATATTAACGATCCATATTCATCAAAAAAATATATATCATTAGAAGATTATGATTCAAAATATAAAACAAAACCAAGAAGAAATGATGTGTTAATGACTCGAATTGGTGATGTTGGCACATGTTATATTTTAGATAAAAACGAGCCTATAGCTTATTATGTATCTTTAGCACTTTTAAGACCTAATAGTGATTTTGTTACAAGTGGTTATATTAAGGATATAGTAGAAAGTAGAACAGGAAAGGGTGAATTACGAAAGAGAACTTTATTAACAGCTGTACCTTTGAAAATAAATTTAGGTGAAATCAGTAAAATTAAAATTCCTATTCCGTCCCTCTCAACCCAACAAGAAATCGTCTCCAAACTCGACGCCTTCGAAAACCTCATCCAATCGCTTGAACAAGAAATCAAGCTACGCAAACAACAATACGAATACTACAGGGAAAAGTTATTAACCTTTGAATGATATAAGCAGAATGAATTTCGATTTATTGAGAAAACACTGGGTATGGCCTATGTTGGTAACAGGTATTTCATTGTTACTAACCATCTATAGTGCATTTCTGCAACATAGAAGTGCACAGCACGAGATGGGCGGCTCACTGATGGCTACGTACTATCAACGCAGCTTGGACAATCGCGGTGCACGAACAATCGTGGTGTGTATGGATGATGCCAATGTAAACCTCAATGGATTGTATGTGACACCGACGTTGGACAATCCTAGGGAGTTTTCAATCAAGGATTTTTCTCTTTCCATCAAAGCAACATGTTCGAATGTAGAGCTTGTACCATCGTCGCTAGTAGAGACACATGAATATGGTGGCGGTGAATGGTTGTACAAGTACAAAGACAATCTGTTGGCGGCACACGATGACACAAAGAGAATCTTCACCGACTATAAAGTTTCTGGAAATACTGGTTATTGTCTGCTGGAAACTAAGGCAAGCTATGACGGTGCGGCTACTGCAGTAGAATACAATACCAACGTATGGTTTTTGGTAGTGCCCAGAAAATCGGCACAATCCTTTGACCAGTGGAAGATAAATTGTAAAAAAAGACTACTTGAGGTTGTTTCTGACAAATACTATGACGTATTTTACTACTCGCGCACCAGCAACGTGGAGCGTCATTTTGACATAGCACTGGTGGACGATGATAATGTGGCAGACACTAAATCGACACCACAAGCCATAGCTAAGCAGACACCAACACCTGCACCAACACCTAAGAAAGAGGTCAAGACACAGCCTACTCCTAGCTCTTCAAAACCTGCAGAAGTAAAGAAAAAGCCTGCAACAACAGAGAAGGTACAAAGAGAAGAAAAGCCCGTCAAGGTGAAACCTGCTAGCAATAATCAGGACGTAAATATTGCAAAATATTCATCAAGCAATAGTGGAAAACGTTTTTATATTAACTTTGAATTAGATAATGCACCATCTACAAGAGGCACGTATTTATTGTATGGTAATTATACGGTACCAGGCAATGTTAATCCCTATGTGTTTGCTTATCCAATGGAACTTTCTACTCTGATAAAGAGTTATAAATATAGTACTAATACCATTGACTCGTTGACGTATCATCTGAACGAGTTGCGTGTAATCAAAGAAACAGAACCAAATGGAATAATAGAAATTACACATGATGATGGCAGACGAGTAATCAAAAACGTCACAGGTAACAAAATCATAGTGTTAATATATACGACTTATAGTTATCGATGCCATATATTAGAGAAAACTGAAGTTATCTATGACCAAAAAGGTAATGATAACAAAATTTACGTATATGATACAGGTGAGAAATCAACCCTTAATACAAACAATAAATCAAGCAAGGAGGATAAGGCAGAAGGTGGCCTAAGCACAATACTTGTAGTTATGATATGGAGTCTCGTGTCAGTATTGGGGTTATACATAATTGGCTTTATCGTAGAATTGCTGGATAAAAAAAGCATTACAAGAACTCTTGAACGCATTTCAGGTGATTTCAAAAAAGCGCCATTTTACGAAAGTATATTATTCGTTTTAATTTTAATCGTCACGATATGTATTGTCATTAATATAATTGTATTGAAATAGCTATAACAAACAATTCGTATCCCTACTATGACAGAGAATTTCAACATCGTCCTCCAGCAAAGCAACCTGACGGTGATGACCCGCTACGAGGAGCAGCCCAGGGATGCACAGCGCTACCAGAGCGAGGCAGCGCTGGAGGAAGGCTTTATCCGCCAGCTGGTGGCACAGGGCTATGAGCGCCTGCACATAGACAACGAGCAGGGGCTGATAGACAACCTTCACGCACAATTGGAGAAACTGAACAACATACGCCTGAGCGATGCCGAATGGAAACGCCTGTTCACGCAGGAGATAGCCAACGAAAATCTCAACATAGAGGACAAGACCGAACGCATACAGCGCGACCCCATTGTGAACATACTGCTGGACAATGGCGAGACGAAGAACATACGGCTCATAGACAGGCACGACATCTTCAACAACCACGTGCAGGTGCTGAACCAATACACACCCACTGGTGGCACCGCCAAGAACCGCTACGACGTGACCATACTGGTGAACGGCCTGCCCCTGGTGCATGTGGAACTGAAGCGCCGTGGCGTGGACATAAAGGAGGCGTTCAACCAGATAAACCGCTACGGAAGGGAGTCGTTCTGGGCAGACAACGGGCTGTTCGACTACGTGCAGCTGTTCGTAATATCGAACGGCACCTTTACCAAATACTATAGCAACACCACCCGCTATGCCCATGTGCAGGAGGCGCACAAGCAGAAGGGAAGGGTGAAGACACAGAGCAACTCGTTCGAGTTTACCAGCTATTGGGCAGATGCCGAAAACCATGTGATCAACGACCTGGAGGACTTTGCCAAGACCTTCATGGCCAAGGAGGCCCTGCTGAACATACTGACGAAATACTGCGTGTTCACCGTGGACAAGAACCTGATGGTGATGCGCCCCTACCAGATAGCCGCCACCGAGCGCATACTGCTGAAGATACAGTATGCCCACAACCGCCACCTTCAGGGCACACGACGTGCCGGTGGCTACATCTGGCACACCACGGGAAGCGGAAAGACGCTGACATCGTTCAAGACGGCACAGCTGGCATCAAGGCTGTCCGAGGTGGAGAAGGTGCTCTTTGTGGTCGACCGCAAGGATCTGGACTACCAGACGATGAAGGAGTACGACAACTTCGAGAAGGATGCCGCCAATAGCAATGCCAATGCCGCCATACTCCAGCGCCAGCTGAACGACCCATGTTGCCGCATAATCATCACCACCATACAGAAACTGAGCAACCTGCTGAAGGGTGGCAAGGACATAGACTGCCTGGAGAAGAATGTGGTGCTGATATTCGACGAGTGCCACCGTTCGCAATTCGGCGACATGCACCAGCTCATTACCAAGAAATTCAAGAAATACTATATCTTCGGCTTCACGGGCACGCCCATCTTTGCCAAGAATGCCAGCGGCACCACCAAGGACAAGCAGCTGGCCACCACGGCACAGCTCTTTGGCGGAGAACCCGACGAGGAGGGCAACCGCACAAAGCCCCTGCACAGCTACACCATAATCAATGCCATCAACGACAAGAACGTGCTAAAGTTCAAGATTGACTACATTCGCACCATGCGCAGGCGCGAGGGTGTGGATGATGAACAGGTGTGGGGCATAGATTCGGACGAACTGCTGAAAGACCCGCGCTACATCAGCAACAACGTGGCGTACATACTGGACAACTTTGCACGCAAGACAAAGCGCGACGAGGGCTACCGCATGAGCGTGACGCAAAACGTGGAGGAGATGGCCAAGGCACGCCAGAAGAGGGTGGAAGAGAAACGCACGAAGGTAAACGCCAAGGGCTTCAACTCCATCTTTGCCGTGGACAGCACGGAGAAGGCACGCCTGTACTACGACGAGTTCATGCGCCAGCAGGCAGAAAAGCCCGAGGGCGAACGCCTGCGTGTGGCCACCATCTTCACCTATGCCGCCAACGAGGCAGAGAACGAGAGCATAGGGGCTATGGAGGACGAGAACCCCGAAGGCACCGACCGCCTGGACGAGGTGAGCAAGGAGTTTCTGGCGCGTGCCATAGACGACTACAACAGGGTGTTTGGCACCGCCTACGGGGTGGATTCGCAACGCTTTGCCAACTACTACAAGGACATTTCCCTGCGCATGAAGAACAAGGAACTGGACATTCTGATAGTGGTGGGCATGTTCCTGACGGGCTTCGATGCCAAGACACTGAACACCCTGTGGGTGGACAAGAACCTGAAGATGCACGGCCTGCTTCAGGCCTTCAGCCGCACGAACCGCATACTCAACGCCGTGAAGGATTGCGGCAACGTGGTGTGCTTCCGCAATCTGGAAAAGCAGGTGAAGGACTGCTTTGCCCTGTTCGGCGACGAGAATGCCGCAGGACTGATAACCATGCGCCCGTTCGAGGATTACTACAACGGATACGAGGACGAGAAGGGCGTGCACCAGTTGGGATACAGGGAGATAGAACAGTTGCTCTTGCAACGCTTCAGCCTGGAGCCTGTGTGCCAAAGCGCTATGGTGGAAGAGGAGCAGGAACCATACGGCACGCTGCAGCTGGGCATCAGGGGCTATCTGGCCGAGATGCAGACGCTGGAGCAGAAGAAGGAGTTCATCAGTCTGTTTGGCGCCTTGCTGAAACGGCGCAACCTGCTGGGAGCGTTCGACGAGTTCAGGGATGCTTATGTGTCGCTGACGGACTACCAGATACAGGACTACACCTCTTGGTACATAGACCTGCGCGACGAGTTCAAGCACGCACCGGGCGGAGACAAGGAAAGGGTGAACGATGATGTAGTGTTCGAGATAGAACTGGTGAAGCAGGTGCAGATAGGCATAGAATACATCCTTGCCTTGGTGGCCGAATACCATCAAAGCAATTGCCAGGACAAGGAGGTAGTGGTGAAGATACAGAAGGCCATTGCCGCAAGCCCCGACCTGCGCAACAAGCGCGACTTGATAGAGCAGTTCCTGGAGCGCATGACACCAACGGACAGCACCGATGTGATGGACAACTGGGACAAGTACGTGGCAGAGCAGCGCAATGCCGACCTGCAACGCATCATAGACGAGGAGAAACTGAAAGCGGCCGAAACACAGGCCTTCATGGCACATGCCTTCGAGGACGGGCAACTGAGCACCATAGGCACGGCCATAACCCGCATATTGCCACCAATGCCCCTGTTTGGCGGAGGCGGAAAGAGAACAGAGAAGAAGAGAACCGTGGTGGAGAAACTTCAGGCCTTCTTCCAGAAATATTTTGAACTGTAAAAAGCATTGGCATAAGAAACAGACAGACACACAGACACGACATAACGAGATAGTGTAGCGAGCGTCATCATTCTTCACTACTGAACCGCAAATTCAAATTTCTACAAGAAAGACGATTGCCGCCATTACACTTCCGTGTAGTTGAATGCTACAACGGAGGCAGTGATGGTTATGCAAATTCTTGTAGAGTTTTTGCGGACTTAGTAGTGATTTTCATATCCAGATACCTGCCTTCGTTCTTTTTTCTTTTGAATACAACAGAAAACAGATATGGAGGGTTTGCAGAGAAAGAAAACCATATATCAGGAAACCTTGGAAAACCTTTACCAGGAGTTGAGGCAGGCACGCTCGGTATCATCGGGCGGGCGAAGGCTGGCATTGCTGGGATTGCTGTACGACGTGCACAGGGTGCACCAGTTCTTTGAACGCATAGGCGACAACCTTGCTGAATCCATAGGTACACACAACATCCTGCTCTATGATGCTGACGTGGATTACAACGAATGGAGTATGAGACTGGACATCAGGTTAGATGTGGCGGCCTTCTACATGCCCGACGAGGAAGAGGCGGATGCCGATGCCGCTTCGGTAAAGGAAACCCTGTGGCATGTGTTTGACACGTTCTCCAGGGACGGGCTGAAGGACACGCCTTGCAAGCGTACAGAAGACGTGCAAATGCTGGCGGGTGTGCTGACGGGCGACATGGACGACAAGATACTGGTGGCAGCACTGAACGAATCTGTACTGGCTCTGCGCGAATGCCTGTTGCAGATAAACACATGCTTAGCCAAACATAAGATGAAAGGGGGCGAGGGAAAGGATCTTTACCAGCACGAGGAGGAGATTTTCCAGAAGAGGTACGAAGATGACGTGGTGCAAGAATTTGAGAGATGGAAAGACCAGTTCGATGATAATGAAGAGGTCGTGAAGAGACACTTCTGGGGTAAATATTGCATGGAAATGCTTACATTGTTCATTTCTGGTTTTCTGGCACCAAGGATAAGTTCGCAAGCCGAGGCGGACATGTCTGACCTTGACAAGGAGTTTGAGACACTGAAATTCATGAATATACCTCTCGACATGGATGCCAAGGCACACTACTCGGCTTTGCGCGAACTGTTCGACTACAAGAATAACGTGGTAGTGCCAAAGAAGGAATCCATAGGCAAATACTTCTTCAGGCACCGCAAGACGGTGAGTGCCGACCAGCGCCGTGCCTTGTTCAGGTTTGTGAAGATGATATGGCTGATAGAAGAGGAGAAGAAGCCGAAGGCAAAGAAGGCAGAACTGAACTATGATGGCATAAAGATAGCCATGGAAAGAATGTATCTGCCAAAGTGCCTGGAGGCGGTGGCAGATGGATATGGCATGGAGTGGCTGGGCAAGTACATCGATGCTCTGATGGAGAGTGAGCACAGGGATGAATTGGCAAAAGATTGGGAAAACGAAAGGAGGAGGGACATTATTGCCGGTTGCATAATAGGTTCATTGAAGGAAGCAGGTGTCTTCAAGGAGAATTATTCAAAGTTGGGCAAAATGCTGGATAACAAGAAAGGGAAAACCTTTGCAAGGTACATTAGCGAAGCAAAAAAGAACGATATCTGTGCGTGGACAATTAAATATACCGAAGGCAAATAGACGATAAATGCGATTATAGGTGTGCGATTGATTTTCGAGAGGAGGTCAGTCGCACTTTTTTTAATATTTTTTTCGGGTATAAATATCAGTTAGTTATACCATGTGAAAATGCGATTCGATTGGGTCGCATTTTTTTGTTTTTCCCAATCGCAAAATCGCATCTTACCTTTGCACCAGTTCTTCCGAGATGAGCGGCAACGGTGCGGGCCATCCATAGAAAGGCGGAGGCTAATTATAAACAATGAAGAATCTTTTTAGAGTAATCCACCAAGGCGAACCCCAGCAGGTGGCAAGCCAGAAGGCCGAAGGAGGCCAAGTAAGCAAATGCTCCATAGTTCTGCAGGAACTTGGTGGGAAGTATGAGAACATGTATGTATGCACACTTTTCGGCAATAGTGCTATGTGCAAGTGGTACAGCGGCGAACTGGTATTTGCATCGCTCCGCTTTCAGGTTCGAGAGTACAACGGCCAGTGGTATCAAGACATCACGGTGAGCGAGATAGTCGCTCACAAAACGGAAAGGTAAAACGGCAAACGTAAATCTATTGCATAATAAACAACAGAAAGGCAAGTTTTCCGTTTTCCGATTTCAGTTTAAATAATAACCCCGAGATGAAGAGTGAGGGAACTCCAGGAGTTCAAAAGGTGGCCACCTTCCCAATGCTTTCTCTCACAAAACATTTCGAAAATATGACAATTAAATTGCAACTACCCGATGCTGTATATGCATCACTTTTGAAGGGCAACGCCCGAGTACAAGGCACCATAGCACTGGTATCGCCCAGAGAGGGAAATTTCAATGTGCATAGCAGAAAACGAAACCCGTCTGCCCGCGAGTACCGCAAACTGCCCCACGGAAGGGTATCGATGAGTTCCGAGAACCTTCGACTGACGCTGAGCGTAGATTTTGACGAGCACGGAATACATCCGGCACAGGTGCTCATAGACGAGAGCATTACCGCAAGCCAGTATATAATGGGTGGACCAGCGGACCCTTGGACCCACCCCATCCCTCCCTGTGAGGGAGGGGGAGCAGACTATTGAACTAACCTAATTTATTATTAACATCAAAACAAAATCCCTAACCCCAGTACTATATACTCCGTCCGCGCGTCGCACAGGAGTGTGCTCCCCTCACAAGGCACAGATGGACATTCAGTCCATCTTCTAAAGACCTTGTTCGCCCATACAGGGGAGGGCAGGGGGAGGGGTCCGAACTATGACATTTGGAATTTCAAATAGCGTAAAGAGTCAGGTGGTGCAGATATGCACTCCTGAACTGCTAAATGAGGCACTTGACTCGCCCCATGTGGGCCGTGTGTGTGCCGAGATAAAAGATGCCTTGGAGCAGAAGCAACGAGGCGAGTTAACCACCGAAGAATTTGAGGAACTGAAGGGCAG
>JAFYVX010000085.1 GCA_017558255.1 Bacteroidaceae bacterium | reverse complement strand
TGGGCCGACCTTGGCACGTGGACCTCCATACATGACGATTGCCCTGCGGATGCCAACGGAAATGTGCTCATGGACAGCAAGGCATATCTCTATGACTGCAAGGACAATGTGGTGCGTATCCCCAAGGGCCGTACGGCCGTGGTGAAGGGACTCAGCGATTATGTGATAGCGGAAGAGGGCGACATTCTGATGATATGCCCTCGCGAAGAGGCCTCTGCCATGCGACGTATGCATACGGATACGAAGTTCATGTGATGAAATACAAGAACCGCACCAATGGAATGCTCCAGAGGTGCGGTTCTTTCTATTTTAGATCAAGTTTGTGTTAAAGCTGTGCTCGTATGCTTGCGGCAATCTCATTGAACTCCTCGGGGGTGAGGGTGAGATGGGGATTGGTAAAGCGCATGTCTGCCTCGCTCTGCATGGGCACGAGGTGAATGTGTGCGTGGGGAACTTCAAGACCCAGTACGCACTGGCCCACCTTGACGCAGGGGATGGCCTTGCGGATGGCGATGGCCACCTTTTTGGCGAAGACCTGCAGACCGGCTATCTCCTCGTCGCTGAGGTCGAAGATGTAGTCAACCTCATGCTTTGGGATAACCAGTGTGTGACCTTTCTGCAGAGGGTTGATGTCGAGGAAGGCAAAGTAGTTCTCGTCCTCGGCAATCTTGTAGCAGGGAATCTCGCCTGCAACTATGCGTGAAAAGATGCTCATAATCAGATGTCGTAGCTAATGCTGGTAATCTCCAGTTCGATTTCGCCCTGAGGAACACGGATGTTGGCGGTGTCGCCCACCTTCTTGCCCAGCAAGCCCTGTGCAATGGGGGTTTCGACACTGATCTTGCCGGCACGGTAGTCGGCTTCGGTTGCGCTTACGATGGTGTACTTCATCTCCATGCCGTTCTTGGTGTTCTTCAAACCAACTGTGGCCATGATCTGGACACTGCTGGTGTCCATGTGGCGTGTGTCGATGATCTTGGCGTCCAATATGGTTTGTTTGAGCAGGGCAATCTGTGTTTCCAACTTGCTCTGCCATTCCTTGGCTGCATCGTATTCTGCGTTCTCGCTGAGGTCGCCCTTGTCGCGTGCCTCGGCAATAGCAGCACTGGCGGCGGGACGGTCCACGCTCTCCATGTGCTTGAGTTTGGCTACGAGATCGTCGTAACCCTTTTGTGACATGTATGCCATTTTGTATCTGTTTGTTAGGTTGTTATTTCCTGTTGTTAATTCTTCTCTCTCTTGTCGCAACGCTTTTTAAAGGTTGCAAAATAAAAGAATCCCAACCTTTCGGCCAGAACCCTTATGTGTTGTCAAGTCTGTTCTCAGAATTGCGTTGCAAAGGTATAACATAAAAATGAATAAACAACTATTATGGGTCTAATTTGTTCTTTTTTGACCTTTTTTAAGTTTATTGTGTGTATATATAATAATGTATATGCTACTTTTTTGTATCTTTGCATGGAAATAGACGTTTTATATAAACAATACGAAACAAGAAGATGAATGTAATTACAAAGACTGTGTCTCTGCCTGACGGACGTACCATCAGCATTGAGACCGGAAAGTTGGCAAAACAAGCCGATGGTGCCGTGATGTTGCGTATGAACAACACCGTGCTCCTGGCCACTGTTTGCGGTGCCAAGGATGCTGTCCCCGGCACAGATTTTATGCCTTTGCAGGTAGAGTATCGTGAAAAGTACAGCGCAGCCGGACGTTTCCCCGGTGGTTTCACAAAGCGCGAGGGCAAGGCCAATGATGACGAGATTCTGACATGTCGTCTGGTTGACCGTGCCTTGCGTCCCCTGTTCC
The DNA here is from genome assembly GCA_017558255.1 of Bacteroidaceae bacterium. Taxonomy (GTDB): domain Bacteria; phylum Bacteroidota; class Bacteroidia; order Bacteroidales; family Bacteroidaceae; genus Physcousia. The sequence continues at coordinate 4,667 of JAFYVX010000085.1, read as the reverse complement.
CCAGCGATTACCATGCAGAGGTTTATGTGAATGTGATCCTCTATTCTGCAGATGGCGTGGATATGCCCGATGCATTGGCAGGTTTTGCAGCCAGTGCAGCGTTGAGCTGCAGCGACATACCTTTTGATGGTCCCATCAGTGAGGTTCGTGTGGCCCGTATCAACGGTGAATACGTGATTAACCCCACCTTCGCACAGTTGGAGAAGGCAGATATGGACCTCATGGTAGGTGCTACCGAGGATAATATCATGATGGTTGAGGGCGAGATGAAGGAAGTCAGCGAGCAGGATCTGCTTGGTGCCCTGAAGGCTGCCCACGAGGCAATCAAGCCCATGTGCCAGTTGCAGAAGGAGCTGGCCAAGGAACTTGGTACCGACGTGAAGCGTGAGTACTGTCATGAGGTTAACGACGAGGAGCTGCGCGAGCAGGTGAAGACCGCTTGCTACCAGCCCGCTTATGATGTTACCAAGCAGGCTCTGGAGAAGCATGCACGTGCCGAGGCTTTTGAGAAGATCCGCGAGGACTTCAAGCTGGAGTATGCTGCAGCTCATGCAGAGTTGACCGACGATGAGCTAGCTGAGAAGAACGCTCTGATAGACCGTTACTATCACGATGTGGAGAAGGACGCAATGCGTCGCTGCATCCTGGATGAGGGTATCCGTCTGGACGGCCGTAAGACCACCGACATCCGCCCCATCTGGTGCGAGGTGAGTGCTCTGCCCATGCCTCACGGAAGTGCTATCTTCACACGTGGCGAGACTCAGTCGCTGAGCACAACCACACTTGGTACCAAGCTTGACGAGAAGATGGTGGACAACGTGTTGGACAAGAGCTACATGCGGTTCCTCCTGCACTACAACTTCCCTCCCTTCTCTACCGGTGAGGCCAAGGCACAGCGCGGTATCGGTCGTCGTGAGATCGGTCATGGCCACTTGGCATGGCGCGGTCTGAAGGGTCAGATTCCTGCAGACTATCCCTACACAGTACGTGTTGTGAGCGATATTCTGGAGAGCAACGGTTCAAGCTCTATGGCCACCGTTTGTGCCGGTTGTCTGTCTTTGATGGACGCTGGTGTGCCCATCAAGGCTCCTGTCAGCGGTATTGCCATGGGTCTGATCAAGAATCCCGGTGAGGACAAGTATGCTGTATTGAGCGATATCCTCGGTGACGAGGACCACCTGGGCGACATGGACTTCAAGACCACTGGTACTCCCAACGGTCTGACTGCTACACAGATGGATATCAAGTGCGACGGTCTGTCGTACGAGATTCTGGAGCAGGCTCTGATGCAGGCTAAGGCTGGTCGTGAGCATATCCTGGGTGAAATGATGAAGACTCTGTCCGAGCCTCGTGCCGAGCTGAAACCTCACGTTCCCCGTATAGAGCAGATTATCATTCCCAAGGAGTTCATCGGTGCTGTTATCGGTCCTGGCGGTAAGATTATCCAGGGCATGCAGGAGGAGACCGGTGCTGTCATCACTATCGACGAGGAGGATGGCGTAGGTAAGGTTCAGGTTTCCGGTTCAAGCAAGGCTGTTATCGATGCTGCCATGAGCAAGATCAAGGCAATTGTTGCCGTTCCTGAGATTGGTGAGGTTTACGAGGGTACCGTACGTTCAGTAATGCCTTACGGTTGCTTCGTGGAGTTCATGCCTGGTAAGGATGGTCTGCTGCACATCAGCGAGATTGACTGGAAGCGTCTGGAGACAGTTGAGGAGGCTGGTATTAAGGAGGGTGACAAGCTGCAGGTTAAGCTCCTGGAGATTGATCCCAAGACCGGTAAGTTCAAGCTTTCACGTCGTGTTCTCATCGAGAAGCCCGAGGGTTATGTGGAGCGTGAGCGTCGTCCCCGTCCCGAGCGCCCCGAGCGTCCCATGCGTGGCGACCGTCCCATGCGCGGTGAGAGAGGCGAGCGTGGCGAACGTCGTACCCGTCCCAACTTCGGACATCAGGAGAATAACGAGGGCAGCGAGAGCGCTGAGTAATTCCGTAGATTAGTCATAAAAACATAAGCTATAGGGCGAAACCACACAGTTTCGCCCTATGTTTTTTATGGAGGGGGCTGTTGATAAGAAGTATTTGGGATTAAAGGCCTATTTGGTTTTAGTAATATACATATACAAGAGGAGGTAGGTTGCACCAATGTGTCACCTACCTCCTCGTTTTGGGATGTATGGATCTATGCTTTATGCGTCGATGTTTGCGAATGTTGCGTTCTGTTCGATGAACTCACGACGGGGTGCTACATCCTCGCCCATGAGCATGGAGAAGACATAGTCGGCCTGTGCGGCATCGTCGATGGTTACCTGCTTGAGCAGACGGCGCTCGGGATCCATGGTGGTCTCCCACAGCTGGTCGGGGTTCATCTCACCAAGACCTTTGTAGCGCTGTGTGTGGATGGCATCCTCGCGACCGTTGGCATAGGTCTGTATGAAGCGCAGACGGCTGGCTTCGTCGTAGCAGTACTCCTCGTGCTTGCCGATGGTGCAACGATAGAGTGGGGGAGTGGCAATGTAGAGGTGTCCGTTGCGGATGAGCTCAGGCATGTAGCGGTAGAACAGTGTCATCAGAAGTGTGTCGATGTGAGAACCATCGACGTCGGCATCGGTCATGATGATGACCTTGTAGTAGCGCAGTTTCTCGTAGTTCGCCTCCTTGCTGTCTTCGCCAAGGCCAAATCGTACGCCCAGAGCCTGGATGATGTTGTTTACCTCCTCGTGCTCGAAAGCCTTGTGCCACATTACACGTTCAACGTTGAAGATCTTACCGCGGATGGGCAGGATGGCCTGGAAATGACGGTTACGTCCCTGCTTGGCACTGCCGCCCGCAGAGTCACCCTCGACGATGAAGAGTTCGCAGTTGGCTGCATCTCTGTCGGAGCAGTCGGCCAGTTTGCCGGGCAGACCACCGCCAGCCATGGGAGACTTGCGCTGTACGTTCTCGCGTGCCTTGCGTGCAGCTACACGTGCTGTGGCTGCCAGAATCACCTTGTCCACGATGACTTTCGCCTCGTGGGGGTGCTCCTCCAGGTAGTTGCTGAGAGCTTCGCCTACGGCCTGCTGGACTGCACCAGCCACTTCGCTGTTGCCAAGCTTTGTCTTGGTCTGGCCTTCGAACTGGGGCTCTGCCACCTTCACGCTGATAACGGCTGTGAGACCTTCGCGGAAGTCCTCGCCGGAAATCTCAACATGGTTCTTGGCAAGTTTCTCCAGTTCCTTCACGCACTGTTTCTCGGCATAGCCCTTCAGTGTGCGTGTCAAGGCGGTGCGGAAACCTTGAAGGTGAGTACCACCCTCTATGGTGTTGATGTTGTTTACATAGGAGTGCAGGTTCTCGGAATAACCAGTGTTGTACATGATGGCTATCTCGATGGGTACTCCCTGCTTTTCGGTGTTCAGGTAGATGACATCGTTGACAAGGCGTGTGCGGGTGCTGTCGATGTAGCGTACAAAGTCGCGCAAACCACCCTCGCTGTAGAAAACCTCCTTGCGGATGCCTTCTATGCCGGATGCCTCATTGACGTCCAGTCGCATGTCGGTAAGGGTGATGTGTATGCCGGCATTCAGGTATGCCAGTTCGCGCATACGGTTGGCCAGGATGTCGTATTCGTAGATGGTGGTAGTGAATATGCTTGCATCGGGCCAGAACTGCTGGCGTGTGCCTCGCAGGTCGGTTTCTCCAACGACGCTTACTGGGGCGTCGGGCTTTCCCTGGTGATACAACTGCTGGTAGACCTTGCCGTCGCGGAACACCTGTGAGAGCATCTTCTCGGACAGTGCGTTTACGCAGCTTACACCAACACCATGCAGACCACCTGACACCTTGTAGGAACCCTTGTCGAACTTACCACCGGCGTGCAGTACGGTCATTACTACATCCAGAGCGCTCTTTCCCTCCTTCTCGTGCATGTCCACGGGAATACCGCGGCCGTTGTCCTGAACGGTTATGCTATTGTCTTCGTTGATTGTAACTTCAATGTGCGTGCAATATCCTGCCAGTGCTTCATCGATGGAGTTGTCCACGGTCTCGTATACGAGGTGGTGCAGACCTTTCTTGCTGATATCGCCAATGTACATGGCTGGGCGCTTGCGCACGGCTTCCAGACCTTCCAGCACCTGAATGTTGGAGGCGCTGTAATTGGAATTGTTTGTCGTTATCTCTTCCATTGTGTCTTGTTTCTTGTATATCGCTACAAAGATACAAAAAAATAACGAAACTTACGTTTCGTAGGTCCTCTTTTTGCCTAATTTCTTCCACGAAGTGCGCTATTGCTGGCGAATGTGGTGGTGTGTGTTGCTTGGGTGGGGCGTGAACCTGTCCTGTACAGGTGGGCTATGCATACAGAAAACGGCTTCCTGTAAAGGAAGCCGTTATATTTTTCTGTCTTAATAAGAGAATCTTATTATTAGCCCAACTTCTGGATGTGACGAGCCAACTTGCTCTTCAAGTTAGCAGCCTTGTTCTTGTGGATGATGTTGATCTTAGCCAACTTGTCCAAAGCCTTCTGAACGCTGGGGTACAATTCGATAGCTGCAGCCTTATCTGTAGTGGCACGCAACTTGCGAACAGCATTACGCATAGTCTTAGCGTAATATCTGTTGTGGAGTCTTCTCTTCTGCTCCTGACGGATTCTCTTTAAAGATGACTTGTGGTTTGCCATGTCTTGT
>JAFYVX010000084.1 GCA_017558255.1 Bacteroidaceae bacterium | reverse complement strand
AGTAGAAAGATTCTTGAAATATGTGAGTTTCGACACCCAGTCAAGCGAGGAGGCTGAGGGCCGTTGCCCCAGTACTGAGAAACAACTGCGCTTGGCAGAATACCTGGTGGAGGAACTGAAGGAGATAGGCATGCAGGAGGTGGAGATGGATGCTCATGGCTATGTCTTTGCCACTCTGCCGGCAAGCGAGGGCATGGAGCAGGTGCCAGTAGTGGGTTTCATTGCTCACATGGACACCAGTCCCGACTGCTCGGGTGCTGATGTGAAACCTCGCGTCGTAGAGAACTACGACGGAAGCGACATTGTACTGGACGAGGCGGAGGGCATAGTGACACGCGTCAGCCAGTTCCCGGAACTGCTTGAGCACAAGGGCGAGGACCTCATCGTTACAGACGGTCACACTCTTTTGGGTGCCGACGACAAGGCTGGTATAGCAGAGATAATGTCGGCAATGGCATATCTGCTGAAGCACCCCGAGGTGAAGCATGGCAAGGTACGCGTGTGCTTCAATCCTGACGAGGAGATCGGTTGCGGTGCGCATCTTTTTGACGTGGAGAAGTTTGGTTGCCAGTGGGCATACACCATGGACGGAAGCGAGGTGGGCGAACTGGAGTATGAGAACTTCAATGCTGCCAGTGCCAAGATAACTGTGAATGGCATCAGTGTGCATCCCGGTTATGCGAAGGACAAGATGGTGAACGCGGCCCTGTTGGCAACTGAGTTTGCCCAGCAGATGCCGGAGAACGAGGTGCCTGAGCGCACTACGGGTTACGAAGGCTTCTTCCACCTGTACCAGATGCAGGGTGGGGTGGAGCAAGCCACACTGACTTACATAATCCGCGACCACAACACGCAGATGTTCCAGATGCGCAAGCAGGTGATTCTGGACATGTGCGAGAGGATGAACGAGAAGTACGGTCATGGCACTTTCCTGCCCGAGGTGAAGGATACCTACTATAATATGCATACCCAGTTGGTGGACAAACCCCACATCATCGAAATTGCCCTGCGTGCCATAGAAGAGGCATGCGGTTTTGCCAAGGTGGTGCCCATTCGTGGCGGTACCGATGGTGCACAGCTCTCGTTCAAGGGTCTGCCCTGTCCTAATATCTTTGCCGGAGGACTGAACTTCCACGGCCGACACGAGTTCCTACCCATCCAAAGCATGGAGAAGGCCATGCAGACGGTGGTGAACATCTGCCGTATCGTTTCAGAGAAGTACGCTTAAAGCTTAGTGCAGGCAGGGATGAAGAATGTTTGCATGAAGGTAATGGGTCTTGTGGCCTTGGGATTGGGCTTGATGGGCATGTTCATGCCCCTGTTGCCCACAACACCTTTCTTGTTGCTGGCGGCGGCATTGTTCTTCCGCAGTTCTCCTCGACTTTATGCCTGGCTTCTTGGACACCGCACTTTGGGTCCATACATACGCAACTTCCGTGAACATAAGGCTATCCCTCTGCATACCAAGATAGTCTCCGTGTCGCTTGTATGGATAACCCTCCTGTATTGTGCCTTCGGTATGGGACTCCCTATGTGGCTTAGTGTTCTTCTTCTATTGCTGGCGGCAGCTATAACTTGGCACATACTTTCCTATAGAACGTTGAAGAAGTGTTGACTACATGATTTCCCGTTGCTACCTTGAAATAACCAACGTGTGCAATCTTGATTGCCTTTTCTGCCCCAAGACGGAGCGGAAGGGGCGGACCATGTCTGTGGAGGAGTTTGATTTGCTTACTGATAAACTGTCGGACAGGATAAAGTTCCTTTATTTTCACCTGATGGGCGAACCTCTTATGCATCGTCATCTGCCTGAATTTGTCCGTATGGCAAGGACAAAAGGTTTTATCCCGGTGCTGACAACAAACGGAACTCTTCTGGACAAGGCTGGAGATGCCCTGCTGGAGGCCTTGCCTCACAAGGTGCAGATATCCTTGCATTCACACGAAGGTAACGGTAAGGATGCTCCAGAGGAGTACATGCGTCAGGTGATGACCTTCGCGCAGAAGGCAGCAAGACTTGGAGTGATTGTTGTCTTGCGACTTTGGAATCAGGGAGGTTACGACAAGGACAACGAACGACTCCTGGATTTGGCATCAGAGTACGTGCCACGCCCCTGGACGGAGCGTTATGATGGCTGGAAGATGGCGGACAACATATATTTGGAATACGATCACATCTTTGAGTGGCCCGACGAGGAACGTGAGGCTTTCGATGGAGAGGAGGTATTCTGCTATGCTCTGCGCAACCAGATAGGTGTGCTCGTGGATGGTACGGTCGTTCCCTGTTGTCTGGACCATAATGGCAATGTTTCCATGGGCAATCTCTTCCTTCAGACTTTGGAAGAAGTGTTGGATTCCCCTCGTGCCCGTGCTCTTTACGATGGCTTCACCCGCCATATTGCAACAGAACCTCTCTGCCAACGGTGCGGATATGCCGCCGTGACAAAGAGGTTCAGAAAAGGTGAAAACGGAAAACGGAAAGGTGAAATCTAAACCAATATTGTTTAGTCGCCGTTTTCCGTTTTGACTTCGTTGAGCCTGCTTCCACTCGGCAATTCAAACAAGTTTGATTGCTCTCGCTTATTCGCAGCCTTCCGTTTTCCGTTTTCCGTTTTCACCTTTCCGTTCGCTCACCATCCCGAGGTAGAGCCACCGCCACCGGTGCTGCCACCTCCGAAGGAACCGCCCATGAAACTTCCTCCACCACCACCACGGCGTCTGCCTCCAAGCATGGAACCCATCATCATTCCGCCTATCATGGCATCAGTGTCGTCATTGTTGGATTGGTGATGTTCCTTAACAACGGTGTGGCCACAAGAGGAACAAAGCAGTGTCCTTCTTATAAGTTTGCCTTTGCGTGTAGGAGTGATTGTCTGTGAAACAACTTTAAGGGCGCCAGCTTTTGCACACTTCGGACATGTATGCGCCTGACGGTGTATCAGCCAGATGGGAACAATGATGATGAACAGGATGGCTCCCATAACCAATAGTATTTCCCATAAGGAAACGTCCTCCTCTGTGTTGCCAGCCTTCATGGAACCATCCAGCACGCCCACAACGGCCTTAGTTCCTTCCAGCATGCCGAGGTCGGTGTTCCCCTCGCGGAAATGCGGAATCATGTAGCGCGACTGTATACGCTTGCACATGGCGTCCGGCAGTATGCCTTCAAGGCCATAGCCTGTGGTAAAGCGTATCTTGCGCTGGTCTGCCACGTAAACAATCAGCATGCCGTTGTTGCTTTCCTTGTTGCCTATGCCCCAGTGGCGGAACAGGTTGTGGGCAAAGTTGAAGATGTCCTCCTGTCCGATGCTTGGCAGCATCACCACCATGGACTGTATGCCGGTGCTGTCCTCCAGCAGGGTCAGCATGCGGTTTATCTCCGCTTGTGTTTCAGGCATAAGCAATCCGTTGGGGTCGCTGACATGCACTCTGCGGTCCATGGCATAGGTGTTGGGCACACTCTGTATGGTATATGACTTCTCACTCTGTGCCCATATGCCAATGATGGGGCAGAGTGCGAGGATGAATACGCAGATAAACTTTTTCATGTTCCTTAGAACTGAACGGTGGGAGCCTGTTCGCTACCCTCTTGAGCTTCAAAGTAAGCCTTCTTCTCAAAGCCGCACATGTTGGCCAGAATATTCTTGGGGAAGCTGCGCAGGGTGGTGTTGTACTTGCGAGCGGCTTCGTTGAAATCGTGGCGTGCCACGCTGATGCGGTTCTCTGTGCCCTCGAGCTGAGCCTGCAGTTCGCGGAAGTTCTCGTTTGCTTTCAACTCGGGATATTTCTCTACGGTAACAAGCAGACGACCCAATGCAGAAGTAACACCGTCCTGTGCCTTCTGGAAGTTGGCCATCTGTTCGGCAGTCATGTTTGTGGGGTCAATGTTTACGCTTGTTGCCTTGGCACGAGCCTCTACCACAGCAGTCAGGGTCTCGCTTTCGTGTGCGGCGTATCCCTTTACGGTGTTCACGAGATTGGGGATAAGGTCAGCACGACGCTGGTACTGTGTTTCTACGTCTGCCCATTTGGTCTGCACTCCCTCGTCCATGCTTACGAGTCCGTTGTATGCAGAGATGCCCCACAGGGCGATGATTGCAACTACTGCAATAATGACAATTGTCTTGTGTTTCTTTAGAAAGTCCATAATTTGTGTTTTTTTATGTTGTGTTATGTCTTCGTTATCGTTTTCGTCGAGTTTTTTTACCCCTCTGCCCTTCGGGCACCTCCCTGTCTCAGGGGCGGAAAGTGGGTGGTAGCGCTAATCGCAAAGTTCGTCTTCGTAATCCTCCTCGTCATCAAAGACGAAATCGAAGTCTCCGAAGAATTCAGGTACATCACCTGTGAATTCGTCCAGACTTCGGCGGTCTTTCTTGGTGGGACGACCAAGGCCCTTGGCACGACCGATGAAGCCAGAAATCTTTGCCATCTCCAGGAGTTCGTACTGCTCGGGTGCGGTCACATTTTCCATTACCTCGGGCACGAGCTTGGCTCCCACACGCTTCTCGATAGTCTGCAGAACTCGGAAGCTGTATGTGATGGGTGGTTTACGTACATCTATAATATCGCCCACTCGTATGGTGCGCGAGGGTTTGAGTTGTGCACCCTTCATGCTTACCTGTCCCTTTTTGCATGCAGCAGCTGCTATGGTGCGGGTTTTGAATATGCGCGCGGCCCAAAGCCATTTGTCCAATCTTGCCTCGTCTTTCATTACTTGTTGTTATAATGACACATGGCAAACTGCATACCGCTCAAGGCAAATGCCTTGATGGCATCGCATGCCACTGGTACTTTCTCGTTTATTGTTTTGTTGTCCTCGGGTGAGAACTTGCCCAGGACGAAGTCCACCTGTCCGCCACGTGGGAAGTCATTGCCTATGCCGAACTTCAGTCGATTGTAGTTCTGTGTGCAGAGCATCTGTGCTATATGCTTCAGTCCGTTGTGTCCTGCATCGGAACCATTCTGTTTCATGCGTATGGCGCCAACAGGTAGTGAGAGATCGTCCACGATGATGAGCACATTTTCTATGGCAATCTTTTCCTGCTGCATCCAATATCGCACGGCATTGCCAGAGAGGTTCATGTATGTGCTGGGTTTCAGAAGCAGCAGTTCTGCATTCTTCACTCGTGTCTTGCACACGAAGCCATAGCGTTTGTCCTGAAATGTGGCACCCTGTGCTTGTGCCAGGGCATCTACCACGCGGAAACCGATGTTGTGGCGTGTGCCATCATATTCGTTGCCGATATTGCCAAGTCCTACAATTAGGTATTTCATAGTCGTGTCTTCCTTCTCTTCGGTGTCGTGCTGTGTAGTAGACAAGAAGGATAGGAACTTTTGTAGTATGTTCATATAAAGTAAAATACGGGTAGCGGTTGTTTTAAGACCGTCACCCGTACTTAAATGTTTAGTTTCTCAGTTCTTTACTTCTTCTTACCGGTAGCCTTACCTGCAGCTGCTGCCATGGCGCTCATTGCGCTACGTGTCATCTTAACCTGACAAACAACTACGCTGGGGTTGGTAACGAGTTCCAGACCTTCGAAGCTCAGCTCAGCAACCTTGATGGTCTTGCCGAGACCCAGGTGGGTAACGTCGATGTTCAGCTTCTCGGGAATCTGTGTGTAGGGAGCGCGAACCTTCAGGCTACGTACGCTTGCAGCCAGCTTACCACCGGCCTTAACACCCTCAGCCAGACCGTTCAGCTTGATGGGAACTTCCATTACGATGGGCTTCTCCTCGGTGATCTCGTAGAAGTCGATGTGCAGAAGCTGGTCAGTTACGGGGTGGAACTGGAGCTCCTTCATAACAGCCTTGTACTCCTGACCGTCGATGTTCAGGTTTACGCTGTAGATGTCGGGAGAGTAAACCAGGTTGCGAACCTCAGATGCGGTTACAGAGAAACCGAGAGCTACGGGCAGACCGTTCTCACCACGCTTCTCACCATACAGGTTGCAGGGTACAGAACCGCTCTTGCGGATCTCACGAGTGGCCTTCTTGCCAGTAGCGGTGCGGGCTGTGCCCTTTACGTCGATACTTTTCATTTTGTTTGTTTTTGTTAGTTTGTGTTACTCTAAATTAAGTGTTTTGCCTAATTCGCCATCACACGGGCTCTAATAAGCGGGTGCAAAGATATATAAAAAAGGTGAAAGTATGCCGCTGTTGCCGGTGCTTTTTTTCGAAAACCCCTCTTTTTCTCCGTTTTTGTGTGCGTGAGCCCTTCTTCTTCATTAAAAATGAGTACCTTTGTGCGCTTTATAAATCGTTCTTATGATAAATCGTAAACTTATCCGAATCAAGGCCGTGCAGGTTGCCTATGCCCACAACCTCAGTGAGGCACGCCGTCCCGAGGACGGAGAGAATATCCTTTTGAGCAGCCTCGGTACTGCCTATGACTTGTACAATACGATGCTGAGCCTGATGGTGGAGATTTCCCGTCTGGCATTACGTGCCCACGAGGCACAGGCAACCCGTGCCAAGCGTTTGGGCCTCTCCGAACCAAGCCGTAAGTTTGTTGACAACCGATTCATGTTGCAGCTGGAGAGCAATCGTCAGTTGCAGGAGAACCGCAAGACGCAGCGTCTGGACTGGACCAATGAGGAGGAGTTTGTCCGCACGCTTTACAATAAGGTGGTGGAGAGCGACTTCTTCCGTGATTACATGGAAAGCGGCGTGGACTCCTATGAGGAAGACCGCGAACTGTGGCGCAAGGTGTACCGACATGTTATCGTGGACAATGAAAGTCTTGATGATCTGCTCGAGGATGTGAACATCTATTGGAACGACGACCGTTTCATCATAGACACTTTTGTTCTGAAGACCATCAACCGTTTTTCTCCCGAGAGCAACGATGAGCAGCCACTTCTTCCCGAGTTCCGCGACGAGGAGGATCTGGAGTTTGCCCGCAAGCTTGTATTTCAGGCACTGAACGGAGCAGAGTATTACAGAAGTCTCATTGCACAGAATACACGCAATTGGGATGTGGAGCGTGTCCCCTTGATGGACCGTATTATCATGCAGGTTGCCCTTGCAGAGATAACATCCTTCCCCACCATACCATTGTCAGTGTCCATCAACGAGTACATTGAGATAGCCAAGAGCTACAGCACTCCCAACAGCGCCCGCTACATCAATGCCACTCTTGACAACATCAGCAAGCGACTTATCTCCGAGCACAAGCTCACCAAGAACGCCTGATAGGGTAGTGCGGTGAGGTACGTCATCCGTAGATTAAAGAAATAGACAATAGAACGTTTAAAGTTGAAGGTTTAACGTTGAACGAAGGAGTCTTCAAACAGGAGCAACGCGACCTCACTAAACTCTAAACTCTAAACTCTAAACTCTAAACATTAAACACTAAACACTAAAAACAAAATTATGATTCAGACAATTGCAGCACAGGGAGGTTTTGATATGACCATGATACTTATGTGGGTGGTGATAGGCCTGATATTCTGGTTCTTCATCCTTCGCCCCCAGAAGAAGCGTCAGCAGGAGATACAGAATTTCCGCAACTCCATCACCATCGGTTCAAGGGTTGTTACTTCTGGCGGTATCTATGGTGAGGTGCGTGCCATTGAAGATGCCGACAACATCCTGGTTATCGAAGTGTCCAAGGGTGTAAATATCCGTGTTGACCGCAACAGCGTCTATGCAACTGCACAACAGGATCAGGCAAAGTAAGAGTAAAGCAGTATTGAGCTTTTCATCCCTGCTCCGTGAAAAGGGCAGGGATATGCTTGTTTTTGCCTTTTTCCTTGTAGTAAGTACGGGTTTCTGGCTGTTGCAGAAACTGGACGATACTTTTGAGGCCGACATACGCGTACCTCTCGAGCTTGTAGGCATTCCCAAGGGTACGATAATTACTTCACCTCTGCCCGAGGAGGTTGTATTCACCGTTCGCGACCGTGGTACCAATCTGCTCAATTACAACAGACACAGCAAGGACATCCAGCCCATACGTCTTGACTTCTCTGTCTACGACAATGGTTCGGTGGCAGGAAAGGCTTCGGTGTCCGCCACAGATGTTCAGCGTGCCTTCCAGCAGCAGATGAGCTCCTCCACAGAGGTTGTGCGCCTCACTCCCAGCAAGTACGAATTTCACTACAACCGTGGCATCTCGCGCAGGATACCAGTTAAGGTGGTAGGTAGTTTCTCAACTGTTCAGCAGAACTATCTCCGAGGCATTTCCATAGATCCGGATAGCGTTACCGTCTATGCCCCGCAGACCATTCTCGACACCTTGCGCTATGCATATACCGAACCTCGTGAGGTTGCCGGTCTCACCAAGACGTCTGCGTTCACCCTCTCCTTCCCAAGGATTTCGGGTGTCATGGTGGTTCCCGAAACTGTTAAGGTAACTGCTCATGTGGACTATTATACCGAGCATACGGTGCAGGTGCCTGTCAAGGGACTGAACTTCCCGGCTGGTGTTGTCCTGAAGACTTTCCCGTCCCAGATTACTATAAAATACAGGGTAGGTGCGGCAAATGCCCGTTCCGTGCACCCCGACGACTTCCTTTTGACGGCAACCTACGAGGAACTGCTTGCTAATGGCAATCAGAAATATCGCCTTCAGTTGAAAACAGTTCCTACTGGCGTGAGCAATGTCCGCATCTATCCGCCGGCGGTAGACTATCTGCTGGAGCAGGACGTGGAGACACCGCTGCAAACCAAGGAGGATGCCAGATGATAAAACTCGCCATAACCGGTGGCATAGGCAGTGGCAAGAGCCATGTTGCACGCCAGATGACGGAACTGCTGGGTATCCCGGTGTACGACTCGGATTCCAATGCCAAACGTCTCAACGAGGAATCTTCCGTAATACGTCATGGACTGGTTGAAATGGTTGGCACCGATGTCTACGATGCCCAGGGGCATCTCAACAGGCAGAGGTTGGCAGCTTTCCTGTTTGCCAGCGAAGACAACGCCAGACGCGTAAACGCCCTTATCCATCCGGTGGTGAAGGCAGACTTCCTTCGCTGGGCAGCAGAACAGACGGCACCTGTTGTCGCAATAGAGACAGCTCTGTTGGCAGAAAGCGGT
>JAFYVX010000010.1 GCA_017558255.1 Bacteroidaceae bacterium | reverse complement strand
GGGTTCTCGCCAAGGAAGTTCTGCTTGCGAGTTGTCGCTTCCAGGGGGAAACGCTTCACATAGGCATAACCACTCTGGTCTTTATCAAAGAGGACGGCCGTCCATATCTTGCCGGCATCATACTTCTCTATGCGCAGGATACTGTTCTCGTAGTGGTTGTTGGTATCAAAGTTGGTAACATAGAAATCACCGTTGGGCAGGAGTACCAGTATCTGATCATCGCTTTGGAATTCACCCAGGTATTCGCCCTGTTCGTCATAGTTGATTCGGTTGATGTCAGGATCCCACCACACCTTTCTGCCGCCCAGGGTACTACCGCCATGGCTCTTCAGTGTGATGCGGGCAATCTCGTTCTTCGAGAGCAGGTTGCCCATGGAAGCACGTCCCTTGATGGCAAGCAAGGAGAAGTCGTAGTCGAAGAACACCTTCTTCAACTTCGGGTTAGGTTTCATCACCACCTTAATCACCTCGGCCTCGCCATTGGGGTTGGCGGTAAAATAGAGCACACGGCTGCCTGGAGTTCCCTTTGTCAGGTCGTACTCGCGGTCGCGTGTCATACTGGTCACATTGAAACGCTTGACATAATAGTTTCCTGCCTTTCCGTCGCGGTACACGGCATTGTAGATGATACGGCTGTCGCTCTTCTTGAATATGGCCACGTGCATAATCTCCACCTTGCGCTTCTCCTTCTTCGAACGCTCTGTTTCGCCGACAAATATCTTGTCAGCCACTTTTACCACCTTGTATGTACCATCCTTATAGAAGATTATGACATCGTCTATATCGGAACAGTTGCAGATGTATTCGTCCTTTTTCAGAGAAGTACCTATGAAACCTTCCTCGCGGTTGATATACAGTTTCTCGTTTGCCTCTACTACTGTGGCGGCTGAAATAGTATCGAAGTTCTTTATCTCTGTCAGACGCGGATGGTCCTTGCCGTATTTGTCAAGGATAAATTGGAACCACTGGCATGTTACCTCCACCATATTGGCAAGTTCCTTGTCTATCTGTGCCAGTTCCTCACGGATGCGTGCCATAAGTTCCTCGGCCTTATCCTTGTTGAACTTCAGGATGCGTGCCATCTTTATCTCCATCAGGCGCAGGATGTCGTCCTTGGTCACCTCACGCACCATCTTGGGATACCACGGTGTCAGGCGCTCGTCAATCCATTCGCATGCCTCGTCCATGGTCTTGGCATTCTCAAACTTCTTGTCCTTATAAATGCGTTCCTCTATGAATATCTGTTCCAGAGAAGCGAAATGCAATTGTTCCAGCAGTTCGCTCTTGCGGATAAGTCTTTCCTGACGCAGGAGTTCCAGGGTGTTGTCTACGGAACGGCGCAACACATCGCTGACGGTAAGGAACTGAGGTTTCCTCTCGTCGATAACACAACAGTTGGGGCTTATGCTCACCTCACAATCCGTGCAGGCATACAGAGCATCTATAGTCTTGTCAGATGATGCGCCAGGGGTAAGGTGCACCAGTATCTCCACATTGGCAGAGGTCATGTCCTCCACCTTGCGCACCTTTATCTTGCCCTTCTCGGCAGCCTTCAGTATGGAGTCTATGAAGGTAGAAGGCTTAGATGCCGTACCTGTGGTCTTGCCAAAGGGAATCTCCGTGATGGCCAGAGTCTTGTTGTCACGTTTCTCTATCTTGGCTCTCACACGCACCGCTCCACCTCGCTGACCATCGTTGTATCTGCTTACATCAATACTGCCTCCTGTGGGGAAGTCGGGATATAAATGAAATTCCTCGCCATGAAGGTATTTGATGGCAGCCTCGCAGATCTCACCTACGTTATGCGGCAGAATCTTGCACGAGAGACCTACGGCAATACCCTCCGCTCCCTGTGCCAGCAGCAAGGGAAACTTCACTGGCAATGCCACCGGTTCCTTGTTGCGACCGTCGTAGCTCAACTTCCATTCCGTAGTCTTAGGATTGAATACTACATCCAAGGCAAACTTGGACAGGCGTGCCTCAATGTAACGTGCAGCAGCGGCATCGTCACCTGTCAGAATATTGCCCCAGTTTCCCTGGCAGTCAATGAGCAGTTCCTTCTGTCCCAACTGCACCAAGGCGTCCTTGATACTGGCGTCGCCATGGGGATGGAACTGCATGGTATGTCCCACGATGTTCGCCACCTTGTTGTAGCGACCGTCGTCCATACGTTTCATGGAGTGCAGTATACGACGCTGAACGGGTTTGAAACCATCACCGATATGCGGTACGGCACGTTCCAGGATTACGTACGAAGCATAGTCCAGAAACCAGTTCTGGTACATGTTGCTAAGATGGTGGACAGCACCACCGCTTTGTTGCTTATTGTCTGCCATTTTACAGGAATTTCAGTACAAATATACGAATAAACGAGTAAAAAGATATCAAGCTTGCTTGAATATTTTTGCAACGAGTGAAAGTATATTCGAGTTTATCTCAAATATAGAAGATAAACGAGTAAAAAGATATCAAGCTTGCTTGAATATTTTTTGTAACGAGTGAAAGTGTCACTTCTTTTTGCTATCTTTGTCCGTATGAGATGCTTGATTATACTGCTGTTGATGCTCTTGTCCATGATTTCTGCTCATGGACAGAGGTTTCGGGTGGCAACATGGAACATAGAGAATGCCTTCGACACCGTTCGTGACGAGAGCAAGGATGACCTTGACTTTCTGCCTCATGCCGAACGACATTGGCACAGCGGACGGTATTGGCGCAAACTGCGCGGCATCACCCAAACGTTAGCTGCGATGGAACTGCCTGCTCTCGTAGGCTTTCAGGAGGTGGAGAACGATACGGTGCTGCGCGACCTGACACGTCGCACGGCACTATGGTCGGCACGCTACAAGTATGTCATCACCGACAGTCCCGACACCAGAGGCATTGACGTGGCTCTTCTGTATAATCCCAAAGTCTTTTCCCTCCTGTCATGGCATGCCGCACGGATACCGAGTGTGGAACACGGATTGCGTCCTACGAGAGACATCCTCGTTGCCAGCGGTATAGTGGGAAAAGACACGCTGCATGTCTGTGTGGTGCACTTGCCCAGCCGGCGCAACAACGACAAGAGCACACGACAAAAACGTACACTGGCCGTTGCCACTCTGTGCAACGTCCTGGACTCGTTAAATGAAAAGAAAGTTCTGATAATGGGCGATTTCAACGCTGAACCTGGCGATGAAATCTTTACAGATCTATCCAAGAGACTTGTAACAATGATGCCAAGCGAAAGGAAGATACTGAATGAAAAACGGGGTACCTATTACTTTCGCGGAATATGGGGATACCTGGATCATATCCTTGTCAGTCCCGAACTGCACAAGCATGCCCTCGGGAAAGCTACCGAATGCAGATTTCCATGGCTACTGAGAACAGAAAAGCAGATTCCCCACCGCACCTATGGAGGTACCAGTTATCTTGGCGGTATCAGCGACCATCTGCCTCTGATAGCAGACTTTAACCTGGAAAACTAAAAAACACCAAAGAGAAAAGGGATATAACTACAGGGCCTCGGCAAACATCTTGTCAAGCATCTGCTGAGGGAATGGACAGGGTTCGGAACGGAGCTTTGCCAACTGGAACTGCTGACATGCACGCATCACAGAATCTTCTTCGAAACATTTGAACAGCGTATCCTTCAGTTCATCCAGACGTACCACGTCTTTTTCCGCAAACAACCCGCACTCTGCATAACTGACATCTTTCTGCGGCATAACACCATGATAGTAGTAGGACCACACAAGAAACTGCATGCACACGTCAGGAGTCATCAGTATTTCGCTCATATCATTAATTCAATATCTTGTTTCTTTTTTTTTACCATTGCCAGAAGTCAAGGAGAAAGTGGCGGATTATACCTTTCCGTTTTCACCTTTCCGTTTTCACCTTTCACCTTTCCCCCGCCCATCCCAGCGTATATATCTGTACCCGTACTGTAGGGAAAGCTTCGCGCAATGCACGTATACTGTCGCTGATGGTTGCTCCCGTGGTCACGACATCGTCCACCAGAAGAACGGTCCTGCCGTTCAGGTCGGTACGCCCCTTCCTTGCCAGAAAGATATTTTTGGCATTTTCCTGCCTTTGTCTGGCAGACTTGCGAGTCTGAGTCTCATTGCTCTTCCTTCTAACAAGCACATCTGTACATAGGGGGATTCCCATTGAAGCAGCTACACCACGTGCAATCCACTCTGCCTGGTTGTAACCTCGCTTCAACTGTCTTTGCATGGCCAAAGGTACAGGGATTATGTAATCGACTCCACATCCCAATCCCAGAGCATTCCAAACAGGAAAGGAAAGACGTGCCAGTCTCTCACCCAGCTTCGGATATCCTTGGTACTTTATGGCTATGAATATCTTGTGATAGTCAGAGGAGGCATTATAATAAAACGAACTTCCTGCTGCATCCACCTCATGCCTGTCCCACATGATGCGAAGCAAGGGATTATCTGTTGCACTTGTCCAAGTAACAGGCACTATCCTGCACAGGCACACGTTACACAGGTCCTTTTCCGTACTGTCCAACTCTGCACCGCACACTACACAATGGCGGGGCAAAAGCAAGTCAACCAATGTACGCCAGAAATTCATCCGGTTTGTCGTTCATGATAAGGTCTGCGGGGAAATCCGTTTCGGCTAAAAGTTCCCACAGATACCTGTAATCGGCTATAGAGAAGGCTGTATGCGCATCGCTACCCAGTATCACGGGAACACCATGCTTGCGGCTCAGACGCAGAATCTCCACATTATTGGCTCTGGCCTGCACCTTGCCTCTTGATGGAATCAGGCTGCTGTTGTTTATCTCCAGCAGTGTTTTGCTTTCACCTGCAGCCAGCACTATGGGTTCAAAGTCCAGTTCTGCTGTTCCATCGCCTGGATGCGATATGATTTGCACCCAGGGATTGCGCACCACATTTATCATGCCCTGCGTATTCTCCTCGCGTGTACCTCCCTCCCAACAGAGCGAGTGTATGCCAGCAATACGCAGGTCGAGTATACTATAGTAGTACTCGTCCAGATCCAGAGTACCGTTCTTGTCCAGTATGTTGAGTTCTGCACCCAACAGGAGTTTCACACCATACATCTCGCGAGGCACAACATGAAGATTGCGGAAATATATAGGGTCGCACGTACCGGGAATGCCAGGTGCATGCTCAGTTATACCCAATATCTCCAGACCGCGTTCAGCAGCCTCGCGTGCCATTTCCTGCATCGTGCTGTAGGCATGGCCAGACACTATGGAGTGCGTGTGCACATCCAGTTTAGGAACCAACTGCATTATGCCTCAGCCTGTGGAGTTGTTGGCATCTGAGGTGCGGCATTGCGTGGGAAACGCAGATTATCGCGCATGAACTGCTGGGGATTTACCAGAGGCAACATAGCACGTGGGAAACCTGCATCATCGGTGCGTACAGCCAGAATACCTCGTGCTGCACCTATGGTAATATCTGTAAGGTGGTGCACCAGACCTACAGGCAGTATCCACTGGTCGCCGTTCAGGTCATACATGGACGACCATGACTCGCGAGAGAACTCAAACACAGTCTCAACACCCAGCATCATCTGTGTGATGTCGTTCTTCTTGTATTCAATATTCAGCAGACAGCGCACCAGACGGTTCTGTGTGTCACTGCTGAAGTTAATCTGATTGCCTACCTGCAATTCGCCCTCGGGCCACTCGTTGCACAGAGTAACGAACTGTACCTGACGTACGTCGTTCAACTTGAACTGAATCTGTATCTGTTGTTGCTTGCTCATATACCTTATTAAATATTATATTTTATATATTAGAATGTCATTTTGGCGGGTGTAAAGGTACAACTTTTCTTTCTAAAACGCCTACAAAACCCAACACAATGGCACTATTCTGCAAAAATAATCGTACTTTTGCAAAAACTTATCGTACACAAGACATGCAAGCAGAGCAATTAACTCTCTTTGACGAATTGGACGCTTCCACCATAATACCATGCCCTTTTCTGGGGCGCAAGGTGGTGGCAACTGGTTCCTTTTCACAAAGCCGCCAGACACTCCGCAGCACATTGCTGAAACTTGGCGCCAATGAAGTACGCTTTGACAAACTGCAACGCAACACCCATTTCCTCCTTGTCGGCGACAACCCAGACCCCGAAGTCATCAACTACTGGCGTCTTTATGTGCATGATGGTTATAACATCTGTCGCCTAACTACTGAGGACCTGCTATGCATACAGAGCGGGAATTATTCCGCCTACCAGATGCCTGAGGATATGCCCAAGGAACTTCACCTGACCCAAGAGCATGTCTACTGGAACGCACCGGAAATCAGCGGGCTAAAGAACACACGTCAGGCTTCACCTCTTGCGCTGAATGCCACCGACGTACTATATGGCAAGGAGATATTCGTACATCCGTCCATCATGGACGCCATGCCCACATTGGCACAGGCGCTCGGTTGCCTTGGCGCTTATGCCAACACCGAGATGGCAGACGATACTGACTGCATCCTCATCCCCAAATCCATGCCACAGAACATCAGTCAGGCCGTGGAGAACTACTACAACTCCAGTCGTGCCACGCAGTTCAACATCCCGTTCATTCTTCTTGAAGACCTGCAGACCTATATCATGGAACGTGCACAGCAGTTCCCAGACCCCACGCTTTCAAGTCTAATAAGCATAATATAATACACAACTATGAAAATCAGAGTAGGATTCGGTTTTGACGTACATCAACTTGTAGAAGGTCGCGACCT
>JAFYVX010000083.1 GCA_017558255.1 Bacteroidaceae bacterium | reverse complement strand
TTGGCTCCATTGGCGAATATGGCAGAACTTATCCGCACAAATGGCAGAACCAACATCTACAGCCACCTGCTGGAGCGTTTCTCTGTTCCTTTCCAGAACAAGGAACTTGGCAGCATGTATGCAAAATTGAATCCCAAGTTCTTAGAAGTGGACACTCTATATGCCAAACGCTACTACTCTATGCGTAGTTATGGTTCTACAGCAAATGAAAATATAGCTTTGAATAATGGTGAAAGCGGAAATTATGCAAACGCTTCACTTGTCTATGATCCGGGATGGAACGGATACTTCCCTCTCGGACAAACTGCAGAATGCGACATGGGTGCCATGTTTGTTCCCAACGACGAGCAGATGCTGATGTTCTTCAACCAGGGTGCAGGTCGCCTTTTCCTGGAACAGTATACCTTGAATCATCGTGCGGGCCAATATTCCATGAACGACCTTGAACTTCTGTATCAGGATATAGACCAGATACCATTGAGAGTTGTTGCGGCCATCCTTAATCATGGCATGTTTGATAGTTTTGCCCAGTCTGTGCCTAGCAAGATGTATAAATTGCGCAAAGGAAACACAGAAAGGATTTTCAGTGAGTGCGACACAAGGTTGACCAAGGATGGAGGTACCATAGATACTGTAATGCTGGCATGTAACGGCGCCGTTTATGTAATGGACAACGTATTTACGCCTTCCGACTTTAACTGTGTGGCAACTCCTGCTTACCTCGGTTCAGATTGCAATATTATGCGTTGGGCCATCTACAGCGATCAAAATGGATCGACTTATATGGGTTTGAACTACTATGCTTATTTGAAGATTTTGGAGAACCGCTTCTCATTCTTCATGCCCAACGACGAGGCAATGCAGTACTACTATGATCCCATGAGTTTCACCAGCCGTCTCCCCCGCGTAATGCGCTTCATGTACACAAAGGGCAACTTCCCATTTGCTACCAAGAGTTATAATGGTGTAGCAGTACTTGCCAACTTTGATGTAAATACAGGTACCATTGGTAATGACCTCGCAACACAGTCTACCAACAACACTGAGATTATCAACCGTCTGCGCCAGATGCTGGAGCACAACACCGTGGTACATGAGAACGGTATCAATGCCATCAACACCGAAGAGGACGAGTACTACCTTTCTAAGAACGGTATGGGTATCAAGGTTACCCGTGGTTCCGAGGGCGTTATCTATGCCCAGGGCGGTTTCCAACTGGAGAACGAGCGTGAGGGGCTTGTCCATAACCATCCCGGTATCCTCAGATGTAACGTAACTGTGAAGGGCGAGTACAAGAATGGTTGGACATTCACTCTGGACGCTCCCCTGATTCCCGCAGCACGAAGCGTATTTAGTGTTCTTTCAAACATCAAGCGTGGTCAGAAAGGCGACGTTGCTGACTACAGCAACGAGGAAACCATCAACTCAAACCCCTATTATGAGTTCTTCAGACTTTGTAACGAGGTAGACGACAATCTGATTATCAAGTCTGGTCTTGTTGACGAGAATGACCCCAAGTATGACATCAGCACTCCCACTGGCGAGAGAGCACTTCTGGCCGCTATTGACAAGTACAGGACTTTCATTGACAACAATGCTGTTGACTACAACGTACGTTTCTTTAGTAACTACAATTACAGCGTATTCGTTCCTACTAATGAAGCGGTGAAGGCTGCCATCGCCAAGGGATTGCCTACATGGGAAAGCATCCATGAGGACTACGACAAGTGCGACAAGGATGATGATGGCGTATTGAAGAACGAAACAGACAAACTCCGCCTGCAATATAAGATCACATACCTGATCAACTTCATCCGCACACACTTTGCCGACAAGTCTGTATTTGCCGACAAGTCCGAACTTTCTACAGAATTGTTTACCAACAGTTATAATCGAGATTACGGCACCTTTGGCAGACTGCATGTACAGCGTGTAAAAACTGGTGGTGAAACAAATCTGATGGTTAAGGACAATACTGCTGAAGCCAAATGGATTAGCACAGTATATTCTACTTCCGATGGACGCGATGTAAAGAACATCATGACCTGTGATAGAGAGTGTAATTCAAGGGTTAAGGACCAAAGTATGAATGGAAAAACAGTTATATCTTCCAGCTATTCAGTTATTCATCTTATAAACGGTGTCTTGAATCACGATGCATTGAATGCAGATGGAACATATCCAAAGTTTAATGACACTAATGCTGCCCGTCAGTACGTTAAGAGATTTGCAATCCGATAACAGTATAGCATGTTGGCATAAACGCGAGACTGTAATACTTCTATAATGTTAAAAACAAAGATTATGAAATATTTATCTGAAATCAGATATTTTGCCATGGTTATTTCTGTGGCAGTATGTGGGTTCTGTATGCAGGGATGTGCTGAAACTTTTGAGGAAGAACCAACAAGAACCACCCCGGATAACACCATTGTCAGTTATCTGGAAGCTAACAGTGATGTTTACAGTGAATATTTGACGTTGCTCAGCAATGTTATGGCTGGTGAATCAACTAATATCTCTGTTCGCGAACTTCTGATGGAAAGCGGAAGCTTTACCTGCTTTGCTCCAACAAATGAGGCAATTCAAAATTATTTGCAGTTGTTGGCAGATACAGGTGTAATTACTATGCCAGCATGGAATGCACCCGAATTCTTGGAAGTGAACGAGGAAACAGGTAAGAAGGATTTTCTATACGAGATACAGCGTAAAATCGTTTTAAATAGTCTCATTGAAGGAACAGCATATTCATGCAGTGACTTTTCGCAAAGTGCGGAATTGGGGCAAGTACTTTCGGTTGCAAATATGCATGGAGAGTATTTGCAAATATCATGCGGCAATGGTACAAGATACGCTGTGCAAGGATGTGATATTGACGATAACAACTCGGATATCTCTACAGGCAACGGAAATGTTCATCAAGTACATAAGGTGATAAATGCCAGTAAGGAGAGCGTTGCCGATATGTTCCAGAATATAATTAGGAAAAAGCAGTACGGTTATTACACCTACGCTGTGCTTATGGAGGCTTGTGGCTTATGCGCAGAATTAGATAAGATAGAGGATAAAGTATACTTCCAAAAGCAATTAAGTGGCGAACTGCATGATCTGCCACAGCATCCCACCTTCAAGGGTAGTGGCGGTCCCAGCCCCAAGACCCCAGGTATTCTGCCTGAACGCAGATTCTTCGGTTACACCCTGTTCCTGGAAAATGACGCATGGTGGGAAAAAACTCTTGGACTCTCAGAAGGAACCATTCATACAATGAAACCTGAAGAACTTGTTGCGAGGGTGGCATCTGCTGTTGTCCAAAACGGTTGGGCTCTTTCCAATGCAGGCACAGGTACGGACTACACTGATATCAACAATGCGTTGAACCAGTTCGTTACTTACCACATCATTCCTGCCAAGATTGAACCCAACAAGTTGGTTATTCACTTCAACGAGTTGTGGTACAACCAGTCTGACAAGATCAAGAAGGCTTCTGTCTACGACTACTATACCACAATGGGTAAGCGTCGTCTGCTGAAGATCTATGAGGCATCAAAGACCTTTGATGGCAAGCGTAACGTAATCTACCTGAACCGTTTTCCCATACTGAACAATGCAACAGACGGTGACTACACCGAAGTTGGCTGCGACGACGGCAAGCAGGGTGTAGAAATCATTACTGAGGGTATGCCGGATATGTATAATGCATATATATATGGTATTGGCGATGTGCTGTGCTATAGCGATAGAACTGCGGACAATCTTGGTAACGAGCGTTTGCGTATGGATGTGACCACTTTGTTCCCCGAATTGATGACCAACGACATCCGTTGCAACGAGAACTTCAGTTTCCAGCATCAGTGTGTAGGTATCCCACAAACCGACAATTATAACTATTTAGAGAACTGTGAAATCAGTAGTGGTACTAACCTTTATTACCTGACCGGACGTATCAATAATACATCATCTTGGGGAAACTATCAGGGTGATGAGTTAAATATCGTAGGTAATTATGAAGTAACAATAAAGTTGCCGCCTGTACCCAAGGATGGAGTGTACGAACTGCGTATGGGTGTCTCTGCCAACGACCGTCGTGGTATGTGCCAAGTTTATTGGGGTACCAACAAGAACGCACTTTCTCCAGCTGGCATGCCTATTGACATGCGTATGGGAGGCAAAGAATGGTATCTTAGAGGGCAGCCTTCCATTTCCAGTACCATTGGTTGGGAAGATGATGTTGAGGACGATGACGAAATAAATGCAGAAGTAGATAAGAGGATGCGTAATAATTGGTATATGAAAGCCCCCAATTACTACTACATGTATGGTGAGAGCCAATCTATGCGCCATCGTCACCAGGCCCTGCGTCGTATCGTCCTCCGTGAAGTAATGAAGGCAGACGAGACCTACTACGTCCATTTCAGAAGTCTGTTGGATAATGCGGAAACAGAGTTTTACATGGACTACATTGAACTGTGTCCTAAGTCTGTGTTTGATAATCCATATGCTCCAGAGGATATCTGGTAGTGTCGCACAGGAAGACATAACAGTCTTCTGCATATATGACACTGGGGAGTGGCAGACGCCACTCCCCAGTGTCATATATATACTTTTCAGGTGCTCTATTTATTGTCTGATGTGAGTTTCTTGCCCTGATACTCACCGGTGAGAGTACGGAGGAAGGCAACGATGGAAGCAACATCAGCATCGTTGAGTTCTGCGTCACACTGGTAAAGTGCCATATCGCGGACAGCATCTTCCATAGTGGTGCGAGTGCCGTCGTGATAGTAGGGCCATGTGAGTTCTATATTGCGAAGACCGGGGACCTTGAAGCGATGACGGTCGCGCTCGTCTTTGGTCTGTTTGAAACGGCCATTGTCCTCCTCGGTGAGTTCCATGCCACGAACCTCGAAATAGTGCTGGCGCAGGCCCATCAGTTCGTAGGATTCGCCACCGAGGTTCACACCGACGTGGCAAGTGGCACAGTTGTTGGCCTTGAACAGGTCGTAGCCACGAAGTTCGTCGGCAGTAAGTGCCTCGTTGTCGCCCAAGAGCCACTTGTCGAACTGTGAGTTGGGAGTGATGAGAGTGCGTTCGAACTCCTCAATGGCATTAGTGATGTTTGCTTCAGTGATACCATCGGCATAGAGGGCATTGAACTCAGCAACGTACTTTTCGTCTTGCGCAAGTTTTGCAATGATCTCTTCAAAAGAAGTAGATGCCATCTCTACAGGGTTCAGTGGAGGACCGGCAGCCTGCTCTGCAAGTGTCCTGGCACGACCGTCCCAGAATTGCACGAAGTTGTAGACGGCATTGTATGTTGTGGGAGCATTTACTCCACCCATATTGTTTGCCACACCCTTTGAGTACTGAAGGTTGTCCACACCACCGGTGTTGAGAGCATGGCAAGTTGCACAGGAAACGGTGTTATCTACAGACAGGCGTGTGTCGTGATAAAGGCTAAAGCCAAGTGCCACCTTTCTTTGATCAACATCAGGATTGGCAATGATAGGACGAACAGGCTCACCGGCACGCTCGCCAGAGAGACCATCGTTGTAGTATGCCATACGGTAATCGCGTGCCCACTCGGCAATCATAGCAGCCTTCTTGTCGGTCATCTGGCTGCCCCAGTGTACAAGATAGTACTTTGCCATTGGCATGCGCTTGTCCATTGACACCTTCTCAATCTTGGCAACGTCTACAGGATTTGGAATGCCCCCATCTTTCAGTTTTGCCATGATGTTCTCAATGTCGAATGCACGGTAGCCTTCCTCTATGTCTGTCTTCACCATATCACCTGCCAAAGGGATGTTGGCATAGAACGGAAGTTCTGGATTTGCACTATGGCAGCTAATGCAACCGCCACTCTCCAAAATAGCAGCAACGCGTGCCTCCGGAGCTAACTCCTTAGATGGAGTCGAATATACACTCACTGCACGGTAAATGACCCATCCGCACGCTAAAAGCAGCATTGCAACGCCAATCAGTAATTGACCTCTCTTTTGCTTTTTCATAACTTTGATTTTGTTGGTTATTGATTATATGTATGTATGCTTGTTTCGGCCGAGGGCAAATAGTTTATCCCATACCAGCACATCTGCAAGGCAAGGAACCCCAGCAGTATTGCTGTGTGATACATCCATCTTCGGGAGGTATTCATCACACTTGGTGCCAAATGAATGGCAATAAGATATAATCCCCATGTGGCGACAGCCCATGATTCCTTGGCATCCCAACTCCAATATGCTCCCCATGCCTCCTTTGCCCATAAAGAACCTGTGAGCATGCCTATTGAGAGAAATGCCAGACCGGCATACAGGAGTTTCTCTATTGCCATGTCCATGTTGCTGCTTCTTCGGACCAGTGCAACGGTTGAGAGGAGTGTGGCACATCCGAGCAGGGAGTATGAGAACATATAAACCGAGACATGCGGCACAAACCAAACACTTTGCAACGCAGGCATAAGTGTCTGGTCGTGAATCTCTGGTTTGACAATATTTATAATGATGAATACCCCAGCCAGTACGGTGGAAAACAGCATTATCCATCGATATTGCCAACGGTAATATGTGAATAGGCCTGCTACCAAGAGGAAAAAGGAATACCATAGTCGTGTCTCTCCCATGGTGCGGAGTGGCGGACGCTCAAGTACTGTCCATAGCATGGCAATAAAACCTGCCATACCCAGAATGGCCAGTGACATTAAAGCTGAGGCCCAAACGTTACGACTTTTGCCGAGTGCTGCGATAACAGCACCAGCAGTGGCAAGCATCATCACTATAGCAACCCACACGGGGAATATGTTCCAACCCATAGTCAGTAACGTTTAATGTTTAATATTTTCCGCTCACCGCTCACCGCTCACCGTTTTCCTCGGTCCTTGTACGAAGAGCAACACGGCGCCGGCGATGAGCATTATTATGCCGGCGGCAGACAGCCATTGCCAGGGTTCTTTTACTATTTCAATGACGGCATATGTTTCTCCCATCAGTGTCTTGCCGAAACTGACAAGGTATATCTTTTCGCTCAGAGTGCGGTTGTAGGGATGGTTCACAAACAGCATCACCTTCTTATCATCAACCTTTATCTCCGCTTCGTAATGCGTGGGGGCGCCATTGTCGGCGTGCTCCATGCGGAAGGAGCACAGTTCCACGGTGTATGGTGTAGGTCTGAGTTCGCCATCCATAGTGTAAGCCTCGTTGGAAGGATACCTATGTACTGCCATGCGCAACTGCTGGCGGTCCGGTGCTCCCCAAAATCCTGCTCCAAGAGCAAGGAGAAGTCCCACATGGGTCAAACAGAAGCGCCAGCGTATGCCCTTGGCATTGCACCAACCTCGCAATATCACGAAGCAAAGGTGACTGAGCACAAAGAGCAACGAGGCAACCACCGGCCATGCCGTGGTGGATGGTTCGCGCTCCAGACCGAGTACTATGCCTATAGTCGCCATCAACCCAAGCGACAACCACGTGGCACGACGAGATAGCATGAATCTGGCAAAGGCATTGCCAGTGCGCCTGCGATACAGGATTTGTATCATAACAAACCATAACGCTACAACAAGGATGTTGAGTGGAAAGCGGAATATGTCTACAGGGAAGCTACCAAGTAAAAGTTCAGCCACAACAGACAGCACGGCCCCCCCACCTGCTATGAGGACAGCAGACATAGAACGTGAACTCTTTGTTGAAGTCAATATTGCCATAACTGGCGATAAAGGTAGTCTTATTTTTTGAAAAAGAGACTACACTAATATTAAAATATAGATAAGGTCTATGGATTGTAACCTGCTTAGGGCAAACCGAAGGTGGTACGCATTACACGGAACTCCGTTCTTCTGTTCAGTGCATTGCATGCCTCCTGCTGGGCCTCATCGGGCAGAGCCAGGATGAATGACTCCGTCAGAGTATCACCAACCTGAAGGAAGGGATTCTGCTCAGCCTGGCGGCGTGTTACTATCTTCGGACGACTTTCACCGTACCCCACAGGGATAAGGCGGTTGGCAGGCAATCCTCTGCTGATGAGGTAATCAACGACGCTTTCTGCGCGGCGCTGGGATAGGCGCATGTTGTAGTCGTCCCTGCCACGGTAGTCGCAATGTGATGACAGTTCTATTGTTACACTGGGGTTCTCTGCAAGTAGCGTTGTCAGACTGTCCAATGCAATGGTGCTGCTGTCGGTCAGTTCGGCACTGTCAAACTCGTAGAACACGTTGCGGATGAGCACGGGGGTAGTCATGCTGGCCAGGGGGAACTGAAGTACATGCTCGCGCGACACGCTGCTCGTGTCTATGGAAATCTCCTGCTTGTGGTTCAGGTATCCCTTGCATGTGCCCAGCAGAACGTAGCTCACATTGGGCTTAACTTCTTGAACAAAAGAACCGTCCGACCTTACTGACAATTTCAGGTTGGTACCATCGTTACCCACCATATAAACCAGAGCTTCAGGCAGTTCATAACCGTCCTTCTCGTACACCCATCCCTTGATGCTCTGCACTATCTCAGGGCACTCGAAAGACATAATCTGGTCCCAACCACGGCCGTTGCCACGGTTTGTGGAGAAGAAACCGCGATTGTGCAGTCCCTCGAACGTCATGCCGAAGTCGTCGCCTGCCGAGTTCATGGGCGAACCAAGGTTTTCCAAGGACCACACCCCTGTGGTATCCTGTTCGGCACGGTAAAGGTCCAGACCTCCCATGCCGGGATGTCCGTCGGAGGAGAAGTAGAACTCGCCGTTGCCACGAAACGACGGGAACACCTCATTGGCAAAGGTATTAACCTGCGGTCCAAGGTTTTCCGGCACTCCCATACCATACTCGTCAAGAGAAATGCGCCACAGGTCCATCCCTCCCTGTCCGCCAGGCATATTGCTGGAGAAATAGAGCCACAGCCCGTCTGGCGAGACGGCGGGGTAAGCGAATGTGGACAATGTGTCGTTGGAAATCTTCACCTCCTGCGGTTTGCTCCATGCTGCATCGCTGCGGGAACTGGACATAATTACAGCATAGCGCGGATAATTGGGATCGTGCGTACAGAGGGTGAAGTACATGGTCTTGCCGTCCGGGCTGAACGTGCAGGCGCCATCTTCGTACTCTGTGTTCACCTCTCCCTCCACAGGCTCGGGTTTGGACCATTTGCCCTTGTCGTCCTTTTGACTGAAGAAGATGTCTGCCATCTTTACACCTGTGATACCGCTGGCATCCTCGCCCTTTGCCTGCTGACGGGTGGTGGTAAAGTACAACTGGTCCCATTCGCTGCCGAAGAGCGCCGGCGAAAAGTCGGCACGCCGACTGGCAAGGATGGGCTGTTTCTTGATACTATAGAGCGACCCTTTCTTCTTCCACACTGCAGTCTGTCTGCAACCTTCCAGACCGTTTAGCGCCTCCAGCGACGACGGCACACTATCCAGATACAGGGTATAGTTCTTGATGGCATCGTTGTATTTTCCCATCCAATGCTGCATCTGTGCCAGACGAAGCACAGCATCCATACCTCCTGCCTTGTAGCGAACTGCATTCTGGTAACCGCCTGCAGCCTTTGCGCTATAGCCTATGCGACGATAGCATTCTGCCATCTTCCATGCCCTTTCTCCACGCTTTACCTTTTCCTTTACTGGAGTGTGGGAGTATGCCTTCTTGAACTCTTCTGCAGCGTCAAAGTATTCGCCGATAGCATAATATTCCTCTGCCTTGCGGGCATAGTTGTCCGCTCCGCATCCGCTTAGGACGAGGAGCAGGGCAAAGATGCCTGTCAGGCATAGAGGAATCCTTGATTTGAGCATGGTGCTGGGGGCTATCCAGTATTTCTAGTACTTCTAGTATTTCTAGTGATTATAGTTAGATAACGTAAAAGGCAGGCTATTTATTTTATTTCTTCTTGCTCTTCTTCGCAACTTCCTCGGTAATGCTTACGTGACGGTTGCTGTTATCGCGCATCACCTCCATCACCACGTCGGTCACCATCTGCTTCAGTTCGGACAGGAATTGGTGGGCATCGTATTGCCTTTGCTCTATCTGGCGAAGTTTGCGCTCCCAGATACCAGTAAGTTCTGCACTCTTCAGCAGTTCTTCGTGTATTATGCCTATCAACTCTACACCAGTCGGTGTTGCCCATAGCGATGTGCGCTCCTTGCGGATATAACGACGACGGAACAGAGTTTCTATTATTGCTGCACGTGTTGAGGGACGACCTATGCCATTTTCCTTCAGTGCATCTCTCAGTTCTTCGTCATCCACCATCTTGCCGGCAGTTTCCATTGCGCGCAGCAGGGTTGCTTCGGTGTATGGTTTGGGTGGTGTGGTCTGCTTTTCTGCAAGGTCTGGAATATGTGGCCCGCTCTCGCCCTTGACAAATTCAGGAAGCAGTTTCTCTTCGGCAGGAGAGTCGGCAGAGTCTGTATTTGTGCTCCAGAGCACCTTCCAGGCAGGATCTGTTATGTGTTTGCCCGTGGCACGGAATGCAATATCGCCCACCTCGCCCGTTATGGTGGTGGTTTCAAAAAGGCAGTCGGGATAGAAGATGCCTATGAAGCGGCGTGCTATCAGGTCAAAGACCTTCTTCTCCGCTTCCGTCAGACTTGTGGAAGGTTGTCCTGTGGGTATGATGGCATGGTGGTCTGTTACCTTGCTGTTGTCAAAGAACTTCTTGTCCTTTCTCAGTTTCTGCCCCTTTATCCTGTCCATCAGGTGGAAGTAGTCCTTCAGTCCGTTCATTATCTGTCCGCACTTTGGATATACATCGTCGGGCAGGAAGGTGGTGTCCACACGGGGATATGTAGATACTTTCTTTTCGTAAAGACTCTGCACGAGTTGCAGGGTTTGGTCGGCGGAATACCCGAATTTCCTGTTGCACTCTACCTGCAGGCTGGTAAGGTCAAACAAGCGAGGCGGTGCCTCCTTGCCCTTCTTCTTTTCTATCTTCTGTACGGTAAATGGCAGGTCCTTTATCTTCTCCAACACGGCCTCTCCCTCCTC